>NZ_JAZHDB010000067.1:0-24897 GCF_036584575.1 Desulfolutivibrio sp. | reverse complement strand
CAGGCCCTGGACCGGTCCTCCCTGGCCCAGATCGCCGAGGATCTGGAACGCCTCACGGACGAGATGCGCGACAACGCCCTGGGGCTTCGCATGCTGCCTATCGGCACCATGTACGGCAACCTGCGCCGCCTGGTGCGCGACGTGAGCGCCACGCTCGGCAAGGACGTGGAATTCGCGGCCGAGGGCGGGGACACGGAGATGGACAAGACGGTCATCGACCGCCTCAAGGATCCCCTGGTGCACATCCTGCGCAACAGCCTGGACCACGGCGTCGAGCCCCCTGAGGACCGGGAGCGGGCGGGCAAGTCCCGGCGGGGGCTGGTGCGCCTGTGGGCCGGACACGTGGGCGGCGAGGTGGTGCTGCGGGTCTCCGACGACGGCCGGGGGCTGGATGCGGAAAAAATCAAGCGCAAGGCCCAGGCCAAGGGCCTTTTGGCCCCGGACGCCGAGCCCGACCGCCGGGAGCTTTTCAACCTCATCTTCGAGCCGGGCTTTTCCACGGCCGAGGCCGTCTCGGACCTCTCGGGCCGTGGGGTGGGCATGGATGTGGTCAAGCGCGCCCTGGAGACCCTGCGCGGCTCCGTGGACATCGACAGCGAACCCGGCCGGGGAACGTCCCTGACCATCCGGCTGCCCCTGACCCTGGCCATCATCGACGGGTTTTGCGTGGTCATCGGCCAGGGCTCGTATATCGTGCCGCTCACGGCCCTGCGCGGCTTCCAGGAGCGGATTCCCGGCGAGAACCGGAAAACCGTGGACATCATCGAGCGGATGGGCAAAATGTTGCCCTGCGTGAGCCTGCGGGCGCTTTTCGGCATCCGCGAGCCCCGGCCCGACTTCGAGCGGGTGGTGGTGGCGGAAGTGGACGGCGTGGAGGTCGGGCTGGCCGTGGACCGGGTTGTCGGAAGGCAGCAGGCCGTGATAAAGAGCCTTGACGAGATGTATAAAAACGTCAATTTTATTACCGGAACGACCATCAACGGAGACGGAAGCATTTCGCTGATTCTGGATATCCCTCGTCTGGTCGACTTTGCGGCGTCGCACGCCGCGACGGCGGAGTGAATTTTTTTTTGGGCCTCGGCGTGGCGGCCCGGGCAGGAGTGGTGCATGAAGATTCTGGTGGTGGAAGACGATGCGACCAGCCGCGACGTGTTGCATTCCATCCTTTCCGAATTCGGACAGTGCGATCTGGCCGCTGACGGCGAGGAGGGGATTGCGGTTTTCGGGAAGGCCTTTTCCCAGGGCGAACCCTACGATCTGGTCTGCCTGGACATCCTTTTGCCGCACATGGACGGGCAGGAGGTGCTGCGCCGGATTCGCGGCATGGAAACCGCCGCAGGCGAGGGCAAGGGGGGGGAAACCAAGGTGGTGATGATCACCGCCTTGTCCGATCCCAAAAACGTGGTGGAGGCGTTTTATCGCGGCGGGGCCACGGCGTATGTGCCCAAGCCCATCGACCGCGACCACCTGTTTCAGGTCTTGGGCAAGCTCGGCGTGGGGGCCTGAAGGTCCAGGCGCATCTCGGCCACTTCCTCGTCGAAGTTTTTGGACACGTCGAACCCCAGTTTGTGGGCCAAGCCCTGCATGCCGCCGTTTTCCAAAAGGGCTTGGCCGTTCAACACCTTTGTGCCGCGTTCGCGGCAGTAGCGGATCATTTTCTCCATGAGCATGCGGCCCAGGCCCGCGCCCTTTTGGTCCGAACGCACGATGATGGCGAATTCGGCCGAGGAGTTGTCGGGCTGGGTGGAGGCCCGCACCACGCCCAGCGTCTCGGGCTTGCCTGATTCGTCCTCGGTCGTGGCGATAAAGGCCATCTCCCGCTCGTAGTCGATCTGGGTCAGCCGGGCCATTTCCATGTGCGACAACTCCCGCACCACGCCGAAAAAGCGGAACCGCAGATCTTCGGGCGACAGGCGCTTGAAAAATTCGAAATGGGCCGGTTCGTCCTCGGGGCGGATGGGCCGCAGAAGCACCTTGCGACCGGTTTTCAGGACCGTGCATTCCTCAAGCTCTCTCGGATAGGGCCGGATGGCCAGCCGGTGGGGGTCGGGCTCGCGCGAGGCGTCGGCCCGTACCCGGGCCCCCAGCACCAGGACGCCCTTTTCGTCGGCCAAAAGCGGATTGACGTCGATGGCGCTGACGCGATCCACGTCGGTGATGATCTGGGCCACCTGCACCAGGGTCAGGCAGATGGCGTCCAAGTCCGCCCCGGCGTCGGCCTCGGTGCCCGTCAGGGAGGCGGCCACCCGGGTGCGGAAGATGAGATCCCGGGCCAGGGACATGTTTAAGGGCGGCAGGGCCACGGCCGCGTCCTGGGTGGCCCGACCGGCCAGCCCGCCCTGTCCGAAGACCACGTAGGGCCCGAACACTGGGTCCACCCGGGCCTTGATGAAAAGCTCCCGGGCCCCCACGCGCCGTCCCATCTCCTGCACGATAAACCCCGTCACCCGGGCCTGGGGCCTGATCCGGGCCACCCGCACCAGCATGGCCTCGGCGGATTCGCGCACGGCCTCGGGGGTCTCCAGGTCCAGGGCGATGCCGCCCACGTCGAAGGGCTGGGGGATGTCCGGCGAGGAAATCTTGATGGCCACGGGATAGCCCAACTCGGCGGCCTGGGCCACGGCGTCGGCGGCGTCGGCGGCCATTCGGGAGGCGATGGCCGGAACCCCGTAGGCGGCCAAAACGGCCTTGGCCTCGGGTTCGCTCAAGTCCTCGCGCCCATCGGCCAGGGCCTCCCCGACCACGGCCTTGGCCGCGTCGAGGTCGGGATAAAACTCAGTGGGCAGGGATGCGGGCATCTCCATGAGCAGTTCCTGGTTGCGACGGTGCCGCACCAGATGCACGAAGGCCCCCACGGCCTTGTCCGGGGTCTCGTAGGTGGGGATGCCGGCCGCCGTCAGCAGGCGGACCTCCTCCCCGGACTGGTCGAAGCCCATGAAGCAGGCCAGCACCGTGCGGCTGGTTTTGCCGAGCACGGTGGCCGCCGCCTTGGCCGCCTCCACCCCGGACACCGTGGCGAAGGGCACATGGATGATCAGGATGGCGTTGACGCCCGGTTCCTTCAAAAGGATGCGCAGGGCCTTCTCGTAGTGCCCGGCCTCGGCGTCGAAGCCCATGTCGATGATGCTGTCGCGCAGCCAGTTGGGCCCAAGCGCCCCGTCCAGGGCGGTCCTGGTGTCGTCGGAAAATTCCGCCAGCTTGCCGCCTCCGGCCAGAAGGGAGTCGGCGGCCATCATGCCCACGCTGCCGCCGTTGGTCAAAATGGCCAGCCGGTCGCCGCGAAGCGGCCTTGAGCGGGCCAGGGTCTGGGCCGCGTCGAACAGGGCGTCGATTTCGAACACCCGCAGCATGCCCGCCCGGCGAAAGGCCTCGTCGTACACCTCGTCCCGGCCTTCTTCCGGTCCAGGGGGATGCACCGTCCAGAGTTTGCGGCCGGGTTTGATGACCAACACGGGCTTGTTGCGGGCCGCCGCCCGGGAGGCGCTCATAAACGACCGCGCGTCGGTCACGGACTCCACATAGAGCAGGATGGAGCGGGTGTTGGGGTCGGAACTCAAGTAGTCGATGATGTCGCCGTATTTGAGGTCGGCCCGGTCGCCCAGGGAGACGATGTAGGAAAAGCCGATGCCCTTGGTCCCGGCCCAGTCCAAAACCGCCGTGAAAAGCGAGGCGGACTGGGAAATGAACGCGATGCGCCCGGGCTTGGCGTCGGTGGGGGACAGGGAGCAGTTGAGCCCGATGCCCGGGATGATGAGTCCCAGGCCGCTGGGGCCCAGGATGCGCACCCCGTAGGGCGCTGCGGCCTCGAGCATGCGCTGTTGCAGGGCCTTTTTGTCCGGCCGCGAAAGCTTGTTGTAGCCCGGAGACAGCACCACGGCGGCCCGGGTGCCGCGTTTGCCCAGATCCTTGATGGCCTCCGGGGCGGTGTCCGGCGGGGTGCAGATGACCCCCAGGTCCGGGGTCAGCGGCATGGTGTCCACGGACTTGTAGGCGAGCACCCCGGCCACGGCGTCCACGGCCGGGTTGACGGGCATGACCGGGCCCAGGAATTTTCCGGCCAAGAGGTTTTTCATGATCACCGAGCCCACATGGCCGAGCTCGCCCGTGGCCCCGATGACCGCCACGGAGTTGGGCTTGAACAGGGAATCGAGATTGCTGATGCTCATGCCGGACCTCGCCGGGACGCCTGGGGGGCGGTGTGCGCGGCGTCACGCCGCGTCATGGCGGCCGCGCCGGGTACGGCGGGGTCTTCGGCGGGCGGATGGTCCGGTCGGGTGTTTGGCGTGGGCATGGCGTTTCCGGGGACTTGCCCGCCGGACGTCGGCCGAATGGGCGGCGCGCGGAGAGCGGTCCTGTGCTTTTATGACGTCAGGATAGAGGGCCTTGCCGCGCAAGGCAAGGCCCTTTGCGCCGAACGCGGGTTCGTCATGCTCCCGAAGGTTCGGGCCTGTGCAGCCGGGACGGCGGGGCTTGGGCCGTCATCCGGCCTTTTTCACGCCCACGTCCTGCATGACCGTCATGGCCGTGCCCACGATCCCGGCGATGTCCGCCAGGTTGGCGGGAAGGATCATGGTGTTTCCGGCCTTGGCCAGGTTGCCGAATTCCGTGAGGTATTTCTCCGCCACACGCAGATTGGCCGCCGTCACCCCGCCGTCGGAGGCCAGGGCCGCCGCCACGGCCTGGAGGCCCTGGGCCGTGGCCTTGGCCAGAAGTTCGATTTCCAGGGAGCGGCCCTCGGCCTCGTTGATGCGCTTTTGCTTTTCGCCCTCGGAGATGGAGATGGCCTCCTGGCGCATGCCCTCGGCCCGGTTGATGCGCGCCTGGCGGTCGCCCTCGGAGGTGGCGATTTCGGCCCGCTTCTCGCGTTCGGCCTTCATCTGGCGTTCCATGGCCTCCATGACCGAGGCCGGGGGCGCGATGTCTTTGATTTCGTAGCGCAGCACCTTGATGCCCCAGTTCTGGGCCGCCTCGTCCACGGCCTCGATGACCTGCCGGTTGATGGTCTCCCGTTCCTCGAAGGTCTTGTCCAGGTCGATTTTGCCGATGGCCGAGCGCAGGGAGGTCTGGGCCAGTTGCGAGGCGGCCACGTAGTAATTTTCAATGCCGTAGGCCGACAGTTTGGCGTCGATGACCTGGATGTAGAGCACCCCGTCGATGCCCACGGCCACGTTGTCCCTGGTGATGCAGGTCTGGGAGGGGATGTCCATGACCTCCTCCTTGAGCGACCGGCGGTAGGTGATCTTGTCCAAAAAGGGGATCAGGATGTGGAACCCGGCCCCCATGGTGTTGTGGTATTTGCCGAGGCGCTCCACCACGTATTCGGAACGCTGGGGGACCACCACGGCGGTTTTGACGAACAAGATGATGACCACGACGGCCAGAACGACCAGCATGATGACGGAGTCGCTGAACATGGAAGGCTCCTTGGTGTGGCGCGTCCCGGCGCGGTCTGCGGGCCGGGGGCGCGTTGCATCCCTGGGATAAGACGCCAGCATTTCTTACACAGGTCAGAAGGCGCTCACATGACGCCGCGCGGCGATCGAGAAAAACCGGAACCTCGAGGGCGCGCCGCTACAGGGGCCGCACCCGGAACGTCAGGCCGTCGTCGGACCCCGGGCCCTCGATGACCACCGTGGCCCCTTCGGGGATCTCCACATCGGCGGCCGCCCGCCAGAAACTGCCGCGAAATTTGATTTCTCCGGGGACTGCCGGGCGGATGGCCGTGGTGACCAGGGCCTGCCTGCCCACGGCCCGGTCGGCCAGCTCCTTGTCCGCGCCGTCCTTGAGGTGTCCCCCGAAGGTGCGCATGAAGAGCCTGCGCAGGGTGAACAGCAAAACCAGCGAGGCCACCAGAAAAATCACGAGTTGCATCTGCACGGACACGTCCGCGACCAGAAGGGCAATCGCCGCGATCCAACTGCCGAAGCAGAAAAAGATGAGGATCAGTCCTGGCATCGCCAGTTCGGCGAAGAGAAACACCACGCCGATGAGAAACCAGACCAGGGGGGCGGAAAGCATAGACGCTCCGGGTTGCCGTTTTGAACAGGGGTCCGGGAATTACCTGGGAACAGTATCCGAAATGGAGATGGCCGACAAGGGCGGCGGGAAAAAGCGGTGATCGGGACGGGATCGGCCGTTTCTCAGGCGGGAGACGGCGCACTGGGGCGGCCGCGCATGGCAGGCGAGGTCCGATGCGGTGGGTGGAGAAGAATCTTTCACCCGGGCGCGCGTCAGAGCATCCGGCATTCAGGACTCCCCACTGCACGCGGCTTATCCATTCGTGATCTCACACGATGAGTTCTCGATATTCCTCCCCGACAACAGTTGGGTCAAAGAGTCCGGGAAAAAGGTAGGGCAGTGCCGCCATGGGAAACCCCATGCAAAGCGGAGCCCGGTGCGAGGCGGAAACGAGGAGCCCGGATTCGATCAATGGGGCGATGACCGTCCGCCTTGTGGTTCGCTCGGATTTTCCCACGATTTCCGGTGCCTTGCCTCGGATGACTGCCCCCTGTCTGAATACGGCGCGCAGAAGTCTGGATGCCTCGGGAGCGAGGGATGGCATGGTACTTTTTTTCAAGGATGCCACAAGCCATTCGATGCGGTGCTCGACATCGTCCAGTTTGAGCAATCCCCTCATGAATCCGATCTGGTCCAGACAGATTTCAAAGAAAAATCTGCAAAAATCGGCCGAGAGCGGTTCGTCAAAAAAATGGTCATTGTCCGGTCGGCCAGGGCTGTCGGTTGCCTGCAGATTGATCATGTACCCGATCTTGTTTCGGGAAAAACCCCGGGCTAGGGACCAGAGATTGGCTTGGTTGACCTTGCCCCGCACCAGATATATTCCGGTATGAAGCCTAGCCAGACGTCCATTGCCGTCGCGGAAGGGATGCAGCCACGTCAGGCGATGGTGACTCACTGCAGCGGCTATCAATCGTTCGTCGCCGTGAAAGACATGTGGGGCGAATGCCTCGGCAAAGGCCTCCATGAGGTTCGGAAGTTCGGAGGCAGGAGGACCGTGCGGCGTCCGGCCGTCGACGGACACGTCCCTGTCACGGAGTTCGCCTGGGCTGACGGCGATATCCGTGAAGCCCCCGGAGTGGTGGGTATACTGGTGGGCATCGGGAAGATGCCCGTATATCCTGCGGTGGATACCTTTGATGTATTCCGCAGTGCAGACGTGGAGATATGGATGGCTTTGGAGTTCATCCATAAGTTCTCTTTCGACCATAACATGGGCTGCGCATAATTCCTGCGCATAGCGTCTGTCGGGGGCCTCTGCGAAATCGCGCGCCAAGGCACGCTCGATTTCCGGAAGCGTGGTCTTGTGGCCTTCAATGAGGTTGGAATAGTAGCTGTTCAGGAGCCGGAGCCGGTCTCCAAGCCCCCGGGCGGTCTCAATGGCGATGCCGCCTTCCAGCGCAGCCGAACTGGTGGCCACTTCCTGGGCCATGTCCTTGAGGACGCCAAGGGTGCCCCGCCCGGGCAGGATCGGACTCAGGGGACGAGGGGAGGAAAGCGGGATGGGCATGGTGGTGCGGCGCCGTTTCTGGCCGGTTCGTTGGCCGGTTTTTTTGGTGGATTTGTTGGGGTGAAGGCGCTTTCCAGTATCAAACTGGCCGGTTTATTGGCCGGTTCATTGGCCGGAGGCGCGAACCCTCGTCCGCGCCCCGGCCGTCGAAGCCTGGCGCTATTTGTAATAGATCTTGATCTCGTTGGTGCCGGTGCTGGGGTTGCCCGGGGTGGGCCGTCCGGCGGTGATCACCACCGGTTCTCCGGCCTTGAAATCCGGGCAGGCCTCCACATATTCCTCCACCCGATCCATGTGCCGCCGGTCGTCGCCGGTGATCAGCCGGGGCTTGACCCCCCAGGCGAAGTTTAAGGCCCTCAGCACCCGGGTGTCCGGGGTCAGGGCATAGATGGGCTGGGCCGGACGCCGCGACGACAAAATCCTGGCCGTGTCGCCGCTGACCGTGTGGCTGATCAGCGCCGGGGCGTCCACGTTGGTGGCGAGTAAGCTCGCCGCGTAGGCCAGGTACTTGGCCGGGTTGCGCTCCTTTTTGGGCGCAAACGGCCCTTCGATGCGCTCCAGGTAGTAGCTTAGGGCCTCATCCGAAATCTGGCGCATGACCTTCACCGTCTCCACCGGATAATCGCCGATGGCCGTCTCCTCGGACAGCATCACGCAATCGGCCCCGTCCAGGATGGCGTTGGCCACGTCCGTGCTCTCGGCCCGGGTGGGGATGGGGTTGTGGACCATGGACAGAAGCATCTGGGTGGCCACGATGACCGGCTTCTGGGCGTGGCGGCAGGCCCGGATGATCTTTTTCTGGATGATGGGCAACTCCGGGATGGGGCATTCCAGCCCCAGGTCGCCCCGGGCCACCATGACCACGTCGGTGATTTTTAAGATGTCGTCCAGGTTCTCCACGGCGTTTTGCCGCTCAAGCTTGGCCACCACCGGGATCCAGGCCTCGTGGGCCTTGATGTGCTCCTTGACGTCGGCCACGTCGTTGGCGCTTTGCACGAACGACAGGGCCACGGCGTCGATGCCCACGTCGATGCCCTCATGCAGGTCTTTGATGTCTTTCTGGGTCAAAGCGGGCATGGGGTGGTGCTTGCCGGGGAAGGCGATGCCCTTGTGGGAGGACAGAAACCCGGCGTTTTGGGCCTCAAGCTCGAAAAGCCGGTTGGCCTTGACCACCTTGGCCACCTTGAACTGCAAAAGCCCGTCGCTCAAATTCACCGGCATGCCCACGTCGAGCCCGGCCAGAAGTTCCGGAATGTCCAGGCTCACGAAGGACAGGTCGCCGTCCGCCGGACGTTCGTCGGGCAGGCCCAGATGCAGGTATTCGCCCTTGTTCACCTGTTTGGGGGAGCCCTCCACCTCGCCGATGCGGATTTTGGGGCCGCACAGGTCGCCGAGGGCCGTGAGCGGAATGCCCATTTCTCCCTCGATCTCCCGGATGGTCTTGATGGCCGGGATGAAATAGGCCGCGTCGGAATGGGAAAAGTTCAGGCGGAAGATGCGCACCCCGGCCGCGACCATCTGGCGCATGGTCTCCGGATGCATGGACGCGGGGCCAAGCGTGGCTACGATTTTGGTCTGCATGCAGTCGCTCCCTCTGTGGGGTAGGCCCAATTCGTCCCGTCCGCGCCGTTCGCGGCGGGAAAAAACCGGATGCAACCCAACCCCGATTCGGGTATGCATATCCGGCATGCGTTGCCGTATGGTGACGCCGTATTGCCGTCATACGGCCAGACGCGGCAGGGGACAACCCCCCCCCGTGCGGACCACGCGCGCGCAAGGAGACATCCCATGAGCGACAACCAGGATTTCGAGGTGACGGATCGCCGGGCCGCAGGACCGGAAGCGGGCGGGGACGCCACCTGCAAGGACGGGCAGGCTGTGCCGCCGCGCAAGGACGAGCCCTGCTATCCGCCCGTGGCCTTCTCCACATTTCTTTTGTCCCTGGCGGCCTCGGCCATGGTCCAGCTTGGGGAGTCCCCCGAGCCCGAGACCGGGCAGTACATGCAAAACCTGCCCCTGGCCAAACACACCATCGACATTTTGGCCATGCTGCAATGCAAGACCCGGGCGAACGCCACCGACGAGGAGGCCAAGCTTTTAGCCGAGCTTTTGTGTCAGTTGCGTCTGTCCTACGTCAAAAAAAACGGCTGATCCGGAGACCATGACATGAGCAAGATTCCCGTCGGATTGATCGGCGTCACCGGATATACCGGCATGGAGCTGGTCCGGCTTCTGGCCCGGCACCCGGCCCTGGAGTTGGTGCGGGCCACGTCCCGGGCCGAGGCCGGGAAGACCCTGGTGGAGCTGTATCCGTACCTGCAGGGCCTGGGCATCGGCGAACTGTCCGTCACGGAACCCGATGCGGCCTCCCTGTCCGGCGCCTGCCGCCTGGTGTTTCTGGCCGTGCCCCACGGGGCGGCCATGGGCTACGCCGCCGAGCTTCTTGCGGCGGGGCTCAAGGTTGTGGACTTAAGCGCCGATTTTCGCCTGACCGACCCGGGCGTGTACGAATCTTGGTACGGGGTGGAGCATCGCCATCCCGAGCTTTTGGAGCAGGCCGTCTACGGATTGCCCGAATTCAACGCGGACAGGATCAAGGCGGCTACGCTTGTGGCCAACCCGGGATGTTATCCCACCTCGGTCATCCTCGGCCTGGCCCCGGCCCTGGCCAAGGGCCTGATCGAGACCGACGGCGTCGTGGCCGACAGCAAGTCCGGGGCCAGCGGGGCCGGGCGCAAGTCCCAGGTGGGCATGCTTTTTTGCGAGGTCCACGACACGTTTCGGGCCTACAACCTGGGCAAGCATCGCCATACCCCGGAGATCGAGCAGGAGTTGTCCAAGATCGCGGGCACGGACATGATGGTGTCGTTTAATCCGCACCTGTTGCCCGTGGACCGGGGCATTTTGTCCACCATCTATACCAAGCCGCATAAGCCCGTGACCCTGGACGACGTGCATAACGTCTACACCACCCACTATGCCCGGTGCCCCTGGGTGCGGGTTCTGCCCAAGGGAAAGCTGCCGGAGACCCGGTTCGTGCGCGGGACCATGTTCTGCGACATCGGTCTTGTGCTGGACGGCCGCACGGGGCGGCTGGTCGTGGTCACGGCCATCGACAACCTGTGCCGGGGCGCGTCGGGCCAGGCCCTGGCCTGCGCCAACCTGATGCTCGGGCTTCCGGTCGAGGCCGGGCTCGATCTGGCGCCGCTTGTGCCGTAGGAGGAGTTGTCGCACGTCATTCCTGGATTTTTCGGGTCATCCCTGCACAAAAAAAGCCCCCGGCGCGTGCGTCGCACCGGGGGCTTCGTCGTTTCGTGGGACGCGGCCGCTACTGCGCGTCGCGGTCGTCGATAAGCCGCTTGGTCTTGCCGAAGGAGCGCGGCAGCTCGCCCGGGGGCACGATCTCCACCCAGCCCCGGGCCAGAAGGTGCTTGCGCATCTCCACGGACACGGACTCGGACAAATTCTGGTCCATGTCCGCCGGAACCCCGATCTTGCGTTCGATCTTGACCAGCATCTGGTCCCGGCCGTCCTTGCGCGTCAGCCGGATCTGAAACTCCGAGCCAAGCTCCGGGAAGGTCTCCAGCACCGCCGCGATCTGGCCGGGGTAGATGTTCACGCCCCGGAAGATGAACATGTCGTCGGAACGGCCCAGGATTCGGTCGTGGCGCGGGACGGCCAAGCCGCAGGGGCACTCGCCCGGGATCAGCCGCGTCAGGTCGCGGGTGCGGTAGCGGATAAGCGGCGCGGCCTCTTTTTTAAGCGTGGTGACCACGATCTCCCCCACCTCGCCCGGGGCCACGGGCAAAAGCGTCTCGGGATCGAGCACCTCCAGGATGTACAGGTCCGCCCAGTAGTGGATGCCTGCATGGGCGGCGCACTCCAGGCCCGCGCCCGGGCCGTAGAGCTCGGTCATGCCCGAGATGTCGAAGCTGTCTTCAAGGCCCAGCCAGTCCTCGAAGCGGGCGCGCATTTTCGGGGTGTGGGTCTCGGCCCCGAAGATGGCCTTTTTCAGGGAGATTTTTTTCTTCAGGTTGTGCTTGGACACCTCTTCGGCCAGAAGCAGGGCCATGGAGGCCGTGGAACACAGGCAGGTGGTCTGGAGGTCTTCCAGAAGCTGGAGATGGATCTCCATGTTGCCCGGCCCAATCGGCACGCACATGGCCCCGAAGCGTTCGCAGCCGAGCTGGAATCCGGCCCCGGCGGTCCACAGGCCGTAGCCCACGGCGATCTGCACCCGGTCCAGGGGGGTCAGCCCGGCCAGCTCGTAGCAGCGGGCGAACATGTCCTTCCAGGTGTCGATGTCGTTTTGGGTGTAGGCCAGGATCTTGCGCTTGCCCGTGGTGCCGCTTGAGGCGTGGATGCGCACCACCTCGGATTCAGGCACGGACAGAAGGGGCAGGGGATAGCCCGTGCGCAACTCCTCCACGGTGGTCACCGGAATGCGGGTCAAGTCCTGAAGGCTGACGGTCTGGCCCGGATCGTATCCGGCCCCGGCCAGGCGTTCGCGGTAGCCGGGGTTGCCGGCATAGGCGTGGCGCAGGGTCCAGTTGAGGCCCTCGGTCTGGACGGCGGCGATGACTTCCGGGGGGAGATTGGGGAGAAAACGGTGTTGTACGGTCATGTTAGCGGACTCCAGTGCGTTTACGCCGTGCGTTGAAGCGTGAACTCCTACCCCAAAAGCGCGATAAAAAAAACTCCCGCCACCATGAGCGCCGCGCCGAAAAGCCGCTCGGCCAGACCCGGCTCCTTGAAGATCAAGGCCCCGATGAGCACCCCGAACACGGCGCTTAAGCGCTTGACCGCGATGACGTAGGACACCAGGGTCATGGTCAGGGCGTACATCTGGAAGGCCAGGGACACGGCCTCGAAAAGTCCGGCTGCGAAAATCTCACGGGGATGGCGGCGCACCTGGGAAAACGGCGCCGTGGCGCGCCACAGGACAAGGGGCGTGAGAAAGACCGTGGTGGCGAAATAGGTGGAGAACACCCAGGGGATGGGCGCGGAGACGTCGAGGCCCATGCGGTCCACGTTGGCGAAAAGGCTCCACAAAAACGACACCAGAAGCATGAGCCGCGGCCCCTTGTGGTCGAGAAGGGCCTTGAAGGGGGCGAAAAAGCCGTCGGCGAACCGCCTGAGGTTGAGGGCGTACGATCCGGCCACGATGAGCACGATGCCCACGAGGCCCGCCGGGTCGGGGAATTCGCCGATCATCAGCGGGCTGGTGATGAGCATGAAAAGCGGCGACAGGGCCAGCATGGGCAGCGTCAGCGACAGGTCCGAGGCCTTGACCGCCGTGATGTAGAGCACGAGGTTGAGGCCCCCGAATACGCCGCTTATGACGGCCAGCCACAAAAACCTGGCCCCCACCGGGGGAAATCCGGTGGAGAACAGCATCCCGGCCAGAAGGACCGAGGTCACCAGACAATAGCTCCAGGTGGCCACCAGCACGTCCACGCCGGCCATGGCCCTTTTGAGGAAGGCGTCCTTGGCGGCCTGGAGAAAGGCGGCCGCGATCATAAGCACAACCCAGGTCATGGGGGGACTTGTGGCCGCAAACGGGGCGAAAGGGAAGGGGTTTGTTGCCCCGGGCGGCCGGGAAGGCTAAGGATGGCGCGTGCCTGGCGAAGGCGGGATGCGTCCCGGCCGGGTCGGGGCGAAAGGAGACGCAGATATGACCGAACCGCAGATTTTCCAGATGATCCCGGTGGCCCGCTCGGGCTGGCTGACCGTGGGATTCATCGGGGCCCTGGTGCTCCTTTTGGCGGTGTTTTTCTTCATGCGCCAGATGGTGTCCAACGTGATCGACGCCCGGGTGGCGGTCGGTTCGGAGACGCTGTCCATTCAGGCCTGGCCCTATGGACGGACCATCCCCCTGGCGGACCTGGACCTGACCGGGGCGCGCGAGGTGGATTTGCGGCGGGATTTTCAACTGGGGCTGAAGTGGAAGACCAACGGGATGGCCCTGTCCGGCATCTGGTTCGGCTGGTGGCGCATGAAAAACGGCGAAAAGGCCCTGGCCTTTGTCACGGACAAGGCCCGGACGGTGTATCTGCCCACCCGGGGGGATTACGCCCTCCTGCTCAGCGTGGCCGACCCCCAGGGGTTTCTGGCGGCCCTGTCCGCCGTCGCCCGGTAGCGTTCCGGGGAGATCCGCCGCCAAAAGAAGGGAGGAAACCCGCGTTCCCTCCCCGTCTGGATCATGATGCGATGCCTGTGCGCCCTATTGGAAGCGGTCCTGGACCCCGGAGGGATCCTTGAATTCGACGGCCGGGTTGAACTTGAGCTTTTTCTCGCCCCGGTCCTCCAGGTACTTGAGCAGCTCCAGGTCGATGACCAGGGGCGCCTCTATCCCGGCCTGGGCCAGCAGTTGGCGCTGCAACCCCTCGGCCTTGGAGGCGAAGGCCACGGCGTCGCCCAGGATGCGCAGGCCCTCGGTGGGGTTGTGGAAGCCGATGGAGTTCTCCGCGCCCATGAACAAGGAGCGGTAGAAGGCCTCCTCGTAGTAGTCCCGGGCCTTGGCGTAGAATTCCTCGTTGATGGTCTTGCCGGCCTCTTTGGCCTTGTGGATGGTCTCGAACAGCTTGGCCACGGTGGCCGTGGCGTAACCCGCCCGGATCATCAGCGAGGCCGTGCGGTCCTGGATGGTGAAGACGCGTTCCTTGAGCCAGTCGGTGCTCTCGGCGTGGCACTGGATGCAGGCCCGCATCTCGTTTTGCACCGGGCTCATGACCCGGTGGTCGGAGATCTTGTAGACCCCCACCTTGGTATAGGGCATGTGGCAGTCGGCGCAGGAGGCCCCGGCCTTGTAGTGGACGCTGTTCTGGGTGAAAAACTCGAACTCCGGATGGCGGATGAACCCCATCTTGAAGCCAGTCACGGTCTGCTTCCATTCCCGAATGGAGTCGTCGGAGCGGATCTGCTTGATGATGTTTTCGATGGTGATGTTGCCAAACGTGCTGCCCTGCCAGGGAAAATACAGGCCGACGGACTTGTTTTCCTTGTCTTTGGGGATGTTGTAGGTCACGTGGCACTGGGCGCAGACCACGGTGCGCATCTGCTGCCGGGTCAGCGTGGCCGGGTCCACGCCCATGGTCGCCAGGCCCTCGACCAGGGTGAATCCCCGGGAAATCTTTAAGGACATGTCCTTGTTGTCGTGGCAGTCGATGCAGGCCACGCCCAGATTCCGGTCTTTTTCCGGAATCATGTTCAGGATGTCCTTAAAGGGCAGCTTGTAGTAGTCCGTGCCCAGCTTTTTTTGCAGGCCCGGGGCATAGGGGGTCTTGCAGCTCAAGCACACGCCGCCGGACTTTAAGCGCGAGGAATCGATTTCGAGCTGGTCGCGGATCATGAAGGCGTGGCCGCGCGGTTCGTTGTATTCCACGCCAAATCCCCAGCCGTTGAAGAGCAGGGCCATGTAGGGAAACTCCGAGAGCTTGTCCACGCTGACCGCGCCGCCGTCCATGCCGGTCTTGTATTTGCTGAGCCGGTTTTTGACGGGCTCCTCGGTCTTTTTCCAGGACTCGAACTCCTCGGGATAGGCCTTGCCCCAGATGGTCGGATCGATCTCGCCGTCGGGAATGGTCACGGTCTTGACCGTCTCGGGTTTGGGCGGTTCACACCCCGTCGCCCCGAACAAAAAGACCGTCAGAAGAGCTGTCGTCGCCACCGTCAGCGCCCCTTTGAACATAATCCCCTCCTCACTGTCGTAAAAGTCTGTTTGGCTGCCGGGAGAACACCGTGGTCCCCGCCGCCGTGGCCAGGAAAGACAAAAATTGCCGTACCCGTCAGATGGTCTGGCGGATGCCCGTCAGCCTGTGCTGCAACTGCCGGTGGCAGTCCCAGCAGTTTCGCTCCATGTCGATCTTGAAAACCCGCTCGGTGTGGCAGCGGATGCAGTTGCCCTGGATCGTGGCCTTGGCGTGGCTCGAGGCGGTGATGTTCTCGGGAACCCGGCCGGAATAGAAGACCACGACATCCTTCATGCCGTCGATGGATTTCCAGGTATAGTAGATGGCCACGTTGCCGTGGGGCAGATGACAGTCCACGCATTTGAGCGAGCGGTGGGCCCCGGCGTGGAACCAGGCCTCGTATTGGGCCTCCATGACATGGCAGGAGGCGCAGAAATCGGGAGTTTCGGTCCTGGCCATGAGCCCCGGCGGGCCGAACATGACGAAAAAGCCGCCTGCCGCCGCGATCACGGCGGCCACGGCCAGATACCCCAGCCGATTCCTGACGGTGCGGGCCATGGAAGCGCCTTTGTTGAGGTTGGCCGCCCTGTGGCGACAGGGTGTCGTGAAGAAAGGAGATTGTTTTATTCTCTACGAAAAAACTTTTGTTTTGTCATGCGTTATTTTACATGGATCGGGAAGGGTGCAAACGGAGCGTACAAAATTGGCTGCTTCGCAATCAGTTTCGGAGAGAAGCCGGTTGAGCGGCAAAGCGAGGCCTGTGACCTTTCTCGAAATTCAACAAAAGTGTGAATTGCGTGGACATGTCCCGGGGTGAGGCAGGCGTCGCGACGGGCTCTGTTTGCCGGGCGGCGACCGTGTGAACGAACAACGAACGCTATCATGTGAGGCAGGCGAGTCGCCGATCCCTGTTTCCCGGGGCAGGGAGGGCCTCGCGCCGGGCGGCTCGGGGATGCCGAATCGGGCGACCATGACTGTGGCGGCCACGGCGGGGGCGGATGCCCTGGTCGGCGTGCTGCGGCGGGAGGGAGGACGCCGGGCGGGGTTGCAAATGCAGGAGATGAAGGCTAAGGGCAGGGGGAATCGGTGAATGGCGCTTCCTGACGGGTATACGACAAGTCACGACCCGGAGGGCGACGGCATAACGCATGACCGTTGGATCACGGTGCAATAGTCTCACCCATGAAGTATAGCAAGTTTCATAATACGTTTCATGAAGGGTTCATCCTCGCCATTGCGGATGCCTCCCGGAAAGTCGCCAATATCTATTACAAGCTCTTTTTGAAGTGCGCTCCACGAATGAATCGGAGCCTTACCGTCGAGACCAGGCTGAACATCTATTTCCATCTCTTCGATTACATGGCGAACACGGCGGCGAAAAAGCTGTCGCTCGTGCTGCTTTCCGACCTGAAACGGATCAACCGGGGCCGCAAGACCATCTTCTGCGCCCGGGTGAACACCAGCCTGGACATCCAGTTCCAGAAGGTTTTGAGCACAGGCGCCGCCGACATCAAGAGGATTCTGGATGCCTGCATTGGCTGCCAGGGATGCTCCTCCGCCAAGCTGACCATCTATCACGACTTTTTAAACAAGGCCAATATGGCCTTTGAAAAGGTGTACGCCAAGACCAAGGAAGACCTGTACGCCTTCATCTCCGGGAATCTGAACGCAATCGTCATGATGCTGGATGAATCGAACCATGAGATACGCAATGTCCTGGGCCGATTCCTCTTCTATCCGGTGGAGATCAAGCACGGCATTTCAGCCACAGACGAATCAGACAGCGGTTTTTTCTCCAGGCGATACTGCAAGTCCTTCCTTGCCGTATTGGAGACGTCGATCATCGGCGAAGACACCTACGAGACCGTGAACAGCAAGCTCATCGAATACATTGAGCAACGGCTCGGCGAGAAGTGCATCACCAAGGACGGCCTCGCCTTCATCTTTAAAACCACGGATATTTCCCCCAGAATCGTGAAATATGTCGAGAAGGTCTACGAGCGGTTCGAGGGACAGCAGCGCAGGCTCGACTTCGTGGCGGCGGTCAACGAGCACCTCAGGCGAAACGGTCCGCCCGGCCCGGAATTCACCTATGCCCATCTTCAACTCATCCTGGCCGCCTGGTACGATTTTTTCCACACCGGCATGTGAGCCGCGTCTCGCAGGCGCAATCGTCCCCCCCCCGTTGCGGGGCGGCCCAAGGGGGCGGCGCCCCCCTGGGCCGCCGCAGGCGTTTCTTCCGCCGCCCCTTACGCCGTCACCGGCAGGTCGGCGCTGCCCCAGGCCATGATGCCGCCCGCCAGGGACGAGACGTTCGTGAAGCCCTGTTTGATCAACAGGCTGGCCGCAATGTTGGAGCGGTAGCCCGAGGCGCACAGGGTGGCCAGAGGCGCGTCCACGGGAAGCTTCGGGGCCTTGCCCTCGATGATGTCCGTCAGGGGCAGATGTACGGCCCCCTGCACATGCCCCGAGGCCCATTCCGCCGGGGTGCGCACGTCGAGCACGGTGACGCCGCCCTTTTCCAGGCGCCCGGCCAGTGCGCGCGGCGCGATCAGGTCCAGCCGGTCCACGGGCCGCCCGGACAAAAGCCAGCCCATGACCCCGTCGCGCAGATAGCCCATGACCCGGTCGTAGCCGATGCGGTGCAGCTCCAGGGTCATGCGCTCGTAGTCGTCGCGGTTCGGGGTGACCAGGAGGATGTCCGCGTCCGGGTCCACCACCATGCCCACCCAGTTGGCGAGCTGCTTCTCGAAGCCGATATTGAGGCTGCCGGGGATGTGCATGCCGCCGAAGGCTGCTCCCTCGCGCACGTCGATGACCACGGCCCCGCCTTTCATCTCTTCCTCGAACTGCTCAGGCGTCAGCGACCGCTCCAGGGGGCAGGTGTCCAGCAGGCCCGCGCCCTTCATGTTGGTGGCGATGATGTGGCTGAAGCTTTTGGGGCGCACGGGAAAAACGGACATGACTTCCTTTTTGAAGGACTCGAAATCCGCGAAGCGCAGCATGGGATTGGCCCGGCGCTCGTAGCCAAGCGTGGAGCTTTGCTTGGCGCTCATGCCCCGGCCGCACAGGGAGCCCTGGCCGTGGGCCGGGAAGACCTCCATGTGGTCGGGATATTTGGCGAGTTTGACGTAGAGGCTGTCGTAGAGATTTTTCACCTGGGCGTCGAGTATCTGGTTGCCGGGCAGGTCCGGGCGGCCGATGTCGCCCACGAACAGCAGATCGCCGGTCAAGATCATCTCCGGCTCGGCCGAGCGCACAAGATCCGTGACCACAAGCGATATGGACTGGGGGGTGTGGCCGGGGGTGAACAGCACCTCCATGCGGGCCGCGCCGATCTCGATCACGTCGCCTTCGCTTAAGGCCTTGTGGACGTAGGTCACGGGGGAGTCCTTGTGGACGTAGATGTCCGCTCCGGTGGCGGCCCGAAGCTCCTGGTCGCCGCTTATGTGGTCGGCGTGGACGTGGGTGTTGATCACGTGGGTGATGCGCATGCCCTCGTCCCGGGCGATGTCCAGGTAGTCCCGGATATCCCGCTTGGGGTCCACCACGGCCACGGATTTGGCCCGGGGACAGCCGATCATGTAGGAGAAGCAACCCAGGCCCGGGGTGACGATCTGTTTGAAATACATGGCGTATCCGTCCTTTTCATGCGGTTTGGCAAGGCGAAGGTTTCCGGCCCGGCCGTCCTGCCGCCAGGCGGGATATGGCGCGCCTGGCGGAAAACGCCCCCGCGCATCGCGACGGGAACATGGCGTTCCCGGAGATCATATCCATCTTTTTCAGGGAGGCAATGCGCCCGTCGCCATGGGATGGTAAAGGGATTCGGCCTTTGGCCGCCGCAGGCTCGTCCCCTGACCATGCGCTGCCCATATGCAGCCGGTCGAAGCTCTTCCCGGCGCGGCTCGGGCTTCAAGGAGGTGAGAGGGCCGCGCCGGGAAGGGGTTCAGGTCATATATGGGTTACAGGGGCTTGTGGCAGAACCACCAGTCGTAGCATTCGTATTCGGAGGGGCGCGTTTTGGCGGTGGCCACGTCCTTGGCCGGGGGCACGATGACCCGATCCCCGATGAGTTCGTTGTTGGGCCACCCGGCGGGGATGGCCACGCCCAGCTTGTCGGAGACCTGCATGCCTTTCACGGCGCGCAGGATCTCGTCCATGTTGCGGCCCAGTTCCTGGGGATAGTAGAAGATGATGCGGACCATGCCCGTGGGGTCGACGATGAACACGGCCCGCACGGTGTTGGTCCCCTTGGCCGGATGGATCATGCCCAAGGTCTCGGCCACCTTGCCGCAATCGTCGGCGATGACCGGGAACTCGATCTCCACGCCGAGCTTTTCCTTGATCCATTCCATCCATTTGATGTGCGAAAACACCTGGTCGATGGACAGGCCGATGAGCTCGCAATTGAGCTTTTTGAACTCGGCCAGACGCTTCTGGAAGGCCACGAACTCCGTGGTGCACACCGGGGTGTAGTCGGCCGGGTGGCTGAAAAGCACGAACCATTTGCCCTTCATGTCCTGGGGCAGTTTCATGACGCCGTGGGTGGTGACGACTTCGATCTCGGGGAAGGGGCTGCCGATGGGGAACATAGCGTGTCTCCTTGTGGGAAGGTTTGGGGTTTTCGGTGACCGCTCCCGGGCGGGGCTCTCCACCTTCGGGGGTGGCGGTGGCCCACCGGGGAGCAACTGAAATTTGTTTTCAATCCGAATTAAGAACGATTCCTATTTAAGCCCGGAGGGCCGGGACGTCAAGAAAAAAGTGAAAACTTTTTACGATAGTAACTTTGTGCTGTGATTTTGGATGGATGAGCATTGCAGGACAAGGGCGTTCGAGCCTGGCCTCCATTGATGTCGGGAGCGTTCTCTTCCTTGCGCCGATCTTGCTATTCCCCTCCTGAAAGGGCTATGAATTGATTATGGCAATGGCGTATGGCATTTTCCATCGGACAAATCGATATCTCTACATCCGGAGGAATCTCATGCCAGAAGAAACGGCCATCGGGTGCGCCAGGCCCACGGGCGGCGCGGTCACGGATCAACAGTCGGCTGATGCGCCGGAACAAGCGGCGGCGCAGACGCCGCAAGGAGGAACGCATATGATCTCCATTGGCAAACCGGCGCCCGATTTCACGGCCCCGGCGTATCTGGACGGCAAATTCGTCTCGGTGCGGCTTTCGGAATATCTCGGCAAATGGGTCGTCCTGTGCTTCTATCCGGGGGACTTCACCTTCGTCTGAGCCACGGAAATCTCGGCGGTCGCCGAGAAGCATCCGGAGTTCGTCAACCTGGGCGTCCAGGTTCTGTCCATGAGCACGGACAGCGTCTTCGTGCACAAGATGTGGGTGGAGCATGAAATTTCCAAGATGGTGACGGCGAAGACCGTGCCGTTCCCCATGCTCTCGGACGCCGGGGGCAAGGTGGGCGAGATCTATGGGGTCTACGACGCCGACGCGGGCGTGGATGTCCGGGGCCGGTTTCTGATCGACCCCGACGGCGTCGTGCAGGGTTTCGAGGTGCTGGCCCCGCCCGTGGGCCGCAATGTGAGCGAGACCATTCGGCAGATCCAGGCCTTCCAGCTTGTGCGGGAAAGCAAGGGGACCAACGCCACGCCGTCGGGCTGGTCCAAGGGCAAGCCGGTGTTGTCGCCGAGTCCCGACCTGGTGGGGCATGTCTGGGAGAAGTGGAACGTCAAGCTGGCCTGCGACTAGTGCGGTAACGGTCAGGCGCGGGGAGTTTAGAGAAGGGCGCCAAGAGATGCAGGATGTCTGGCGTGACTCTTGCGCCGCCAGGCGTTTCACTGACGCGGCCTGACGCGGCTTGGCGCGTCGGATATTTCATGAGCTCGGCCCCCCGGAATCGGGAGACCGGGCTCATGCTTTTTTCAGTGCCGGGCGTGGGCGCTCCCTACACCTCGAAAAGCGACTCCAGGTCCGTGCGGGTCAGGGACTTGAAGGCGTCCTGGCCCGGGATGATGGCCTCGGCCACGTCCTTTTTCTGCTCCTGGAGCTTCAAGATCTTTTCCTCCACCGTATTTTGGCAGATCATCTTGTAGGAGAAGACCTGGCGCAACTGCCCGATGCGGTGGGTGCGATCCGTGGCCTGGCTCTCCACGGCCGGGTTCCACCACGGGTCGTAGTGGATGACGTAGTCGGCGCTGGTCAGGTTTAAGCCCGTGCCGCCGGCCTTGAGCGAGATAAGGAACATCTTCACGGACTCGTCGTTGTTGAAGGTGTCCACCTGCTCGAAACGGTCCTTAGAGGAGCCGTCCAGGTAGGCGTACTTGATCTGGGTCAGCTGCACCCAGGAGCGGATGATATGCAGCATCTGCACGAACTGGGAGAAAACCAGCACCTTGTGCCCTTCCTCGATGATGTCCGTGACCAGATCCTTGAAGGCGTCGAACTTGCCCGACGGCAGGTTGGTGTTCATCCCGGGCATGTCCAGCTTGAGCAGGCGCGGGTGGCAGCAGATCTGCCGAAGCTTGAGCAGGGCGTCCAGAATGGACATCTGGCTCTTGGCCAGGCCCTTTTCGTCCACGGTCTGGAGCACCTGGTCCCGAAGCTTTTTGGCCAGGGCCGCGTACAGCTCCATCTGCTCGTCGAGGAGTGCGCAGTAGTAGACGTTCTCCACCTTGGGCGGCAGATCCTTGGCCACCTCGGACTTGGTGCGGCGCAGGATGAACGGTTTCACCCGGCCGCGCAGGTAGTCCAGGGTCTCCTCGTCGCCGTCCTTGATGGGCTTGACGATGCCCCGCTGGAAGGCGTTCTGGCCGCCCAGAAAGCCCGGCATGAGGAACTCGAAAAGCGACCACAGCTCGAACAGGTTGTTTTCGATGGGCGTGCCCGACAGGCACAGCCGGGTCTTGGCGGACAGCCGCCGGACCGAACGGGCGGTGATGGTGTTGGGGTTTTTGATGTTCTGGGCTTCGTCGAGGATGATGGTGTTGAACTCGTACTTGAGCAGTTCGTCCAGGTCTCGGCGCAACAGCGCATAGGTGGTGACCACCAGGTCCGCTTCGCCGATCTTTTTGAACATGCCCTCCCGGCGCGCCCCGTAGATGATGAGCTGTTTTAAGCTCGGCACGAATTTCTGGGCCTCGCGCTCCCAGTTGGGCAGAACCGAGGTGGGCACCACGATGAGGTTGGGCCCCCGGACTCCGGCCTCGTACATATGCAGGAGAAAGGACAGGGTCTGCACGGTCTTGCCCAGGCCCATTTCGTCGGCCAGGATGCCGCCGAAACCGTATTCGCGCAGGAAGTTCAGGTAGCTCAGGCCCTGGAGCTGGTAGGGCCGAAGCGTGGCCGAAAGCCCCTTGGGCGGTTTGAGGGGAACGATCTCCGTAAAATCATGGATCTTGCGTTTGAGCTTGTTCCAGAAGGAATCCGTGCGGGCCTCGGGGATGTCCTCCAAAAGTTTGTCCAGAACCGGGGCCTCGAACTGCTTGAAGCTGGTCTGGGGCGGCTTTTCCGGATCAAGGCCCAGGGCCCGCAGCTTGTGCGCCAGCTTGGTCAGCCAGGCCTCGGGCAGGCTGGTGTAGGAGCCGTCTTTGAGCTGCACATAGCGTTTGCCCTGGGTCCAGGCCTTCCAGATCTTCTCGATGGGGACTTTTTGTTCGTCGTATTGGACGTTGAGGTTCAAGTCGAACCACTTGTCCTCTTCTTTGGACTCCACCTCGGCCACGATGACCGGCTTGGTCAGGCGCACCTTGTAGCGGGTCAGGTTCTGTTCGCCGTAGACCCGGTATTGCTCCACCAGCTTGGGATAGGCGTCGAGCAGAAAGACGATGGCCTCTTCCGGTTCGAGAAACCAGTTGGCGTTGTTTCTGGGCTGGAAGTGCATCTCGGTCAAAAGCGAAATGAGCTTGGCCTCCTCGTCCTGGTTTCTGGCCAGGAGGAAGGACTTGCCGTTGGACTGGTAGGAGCCGGTCTGAAGCTCGGCATTGGGCCCGGGCACCGTGATCTCGCCGTGCTCGGTGTCGTAGACGTTTTGGATCTGCAACGTCAAAAGGCTGCCTTCCTCATCCAAAAAGAGCTTGGGATTAAAAACCGCAGGCACGAAAAACGGCCGCATGCGCTCCATGAATTCGTCATGGCCGTGCAGGTCCGAGACCGGCAGGTTGGACCACACCCGGTCCAGAAATTCCGAGACGTCGGAGGTGGGGATAAACGGCGGATTCTGCACCATTTCCTTGATCACGTCCGGGGACAGCCCGGTCTGCACCGGATAGAATCCCCGGTTCCAGCACACCCACAGGGGGAGGCGGCCGTAAAAGAAAATCTCCCGGCCCAGGATGGAGAAGGGCGGCTTGCCGTCCGCGCCGAGCAAAATGTCGAAGGTCAGGCCCTCGTCGCCCAGGCGCGGGGACAGTTGCAGGCGCATGGTCTTGTTTTCGATGCGCACGGGCTGCTCGGTGTCGCGCCAATAGAGGTAGTATTCCTTGTTGATGGCCCAGAAAAACCAACTCAAAAGCCCGGGGGGGACGTCCACGCGGTGCCCGTAATAGTCCAGGTTGTGGCCGATCTGCTCGGCCACCATGGGCAGAAACGGCGACATCTCGCTCCAGTCCGGGTTTTTGATGATCTGCTCCAGGGTGATTTCCTGGTGCACCTGGGAGATGCCGGACTTGTTCTGGCGGGCCCGGTAAAAGGCCACCTGGAGACGGCCGTGCTCGGGGTGGAAGCGGTAGATGAAATAGTGCCGCCCGGCCTCGGGTTCGGGCTCGGTGGAGAAAAAGGCCCGGAAGGTCTGCCGCCATTCGGTTTTCTGGGCGGCGTGGGCCTCTTCCTCGTCCGTGGTGTCGTCGAGGTTCTTGATGAGCTTTAAGGCCGTGGCCCCAACATGGCGGCAGACGCCGGAGAAGGAGTCCGGGCAGTTGCAAAAAAAGTTGATGGTGCGGTCCTTGAGATTGACCGAGAGTTCCGATGCATAGACCTGGAAATCCTCGCCCTGAATCTGGCCGTCCACATCCCAATACCCGTCGCGCTTTTTGACGGTGAGCTTTTGCACGCCGTCCTGGGCCACGATGGCATGGGAGCCGTCGATGATGTATTCGGGAATGGTTTCCCTTACGAATTCCTGCAAAAGGCTTTTAACCGTTTGCTCCTCTTTGCCGACAGCCATTGTGCAAGGCGCTCCTTCAAGAAAAAGTCCGTCCCGGATCGTTGTGCAAAAAACCGGTACGGCCGGTTTGGGTCTTTATGTCGGTTGCCGACGCCTCCCGCCGGGGCGAGACGGGCGCAACGGGCAGGCCCCGAATCGTATTTCTTAAACATACACGAAGGGCCATGATTTTGGGAAGCAAAGATTGCGCTATGCCCCTACGTTCGTTTTTCCCAGGGCGCAGGGGATTTTCGCGCCGCCGCCGGCATATGCGGAACCGGCCGGGAGGGACTTGGTTTTTCGGGTGGCGGCGTATATGCTCCGAATACGCGACACCCCAAACCAAAACGCGCCGTGGGCCGCCGCCGTCCGGCAGGCCGGATTCCCGGCGGCGAAAAAGGTGGAGATACGGCCGTGACCAGATACATCCCCCTTGCCCTGCTTCTCGTCATGGCCGCCTGCCTGCTTGCTTCGACCGGGTGCGGCGACGGCGGCCAGCCGGAACCCGCCGCGTCCAAGACCGCCCGTTCGACAACTTCCTCCAGACCGACGCGTCCATCAACCCCGGCAACTCCGG
>NZ_JAZHDB010000066.1:0-78901 GCF_036584575.1 Desulfolutivibrio sp. | reverse complement strand
ACGGCGTGCCGCGGTTGCCAGATTGCCTGCAAGGAATGGCATGAGCTGCCGGCCATCGGAAGCTCGCCGGGGGGAGGCGAGGTGGAAGCGTTGGGGACTGGCCCGAGCCCGGCGGCGGCCCGCAGGGCCGAAACCTCCTCCGGAGTCAGGGGGCGGAACGTCCCCCGGGGAAGATCGCCAAGGGCGATGGGGCCCTGGGCCACACGCACCAGGCGCAGCACGGTCAACCCCAGGTCGCGGCACATGCGCCGTATCTGCCTGTTGACCCCCTGGATGAGCCGCAGGGACAGCAGGGTTCGTTCCGGGGTCTCGCGGTACAGCACGCTGGCCGTAACCGGGGCCAAGACCTCGCCCTCGGCCAGACGCATGCCCTGGCCCATGATGGCCAGGGTGTGCTCGCTGACCTGCCCGCGAACCAAAACATGATATATTTTCGGAACATGTGTCGATGGATGGGTGAGTCGGTGGGTGAGTTCCCCGTCATCGGTGAAAAGCAACAGCCCCTCGGAATAAAAATCCAGACGTCCCACGGTGAAAAGGCCCTGGCGGGGGATTTCGGGAGGCAGGAGTTCGAAGACCGTGGGCCGCCCCTGGGGGTCGGAGGCCGTGGTCACGGTCTGTACGGGCTTGTGGAAAACCAAATAGGTATGCTTTTTTTGCGGAGAAAAAGCCACTTTTTGGCCAGAAACGACAACAGTATCTCGATTGGGGTCGATTTTGACCCCTGGCTCACGGATCAAAACCCCGTTAAGGAGCACTTTTCCGGTCAAAACAAGCTCATCAGCCCGTCTTCTGGAGCAGATACCGGCCTGGGACAGGGCCTTGTTGAGCCGAACCCCCTGGGATTCGTCGCTGTGCGCCAGGGGGGAGGTGTCGCGTGTGGGATGGGCGATGGAGGGACTCCGGGCCGGGATATGGCCTACACCTGGAGCACCTTGGTGGCCAGTTGCAGGCTGGTGACCACGTCGAGCATGTTGGTGGTCTGGCCGACCTCTTTTTTGTCCAAAATCCCGAAAAAGTCCAGGCAGGTGCCGCAGACCAAAATGGTCACCCCGGCCGCCTCGAAGGCCTTGAGCCTGTCCAGCACCGGGCTTCCGGCCACGGCCAGCCTGACCGCGCCGTTGACCATGACGATGCGCCACAGGCTCTCGCCGAGTTCCGGTAGGGTGGCCAGAAAATTGACCATGAGTTTTTGCCCTAGGATGTCGTCGCCCCGGCCGATGGCGTCGGACGTGAGAAAGGCCACGATCTGTTCCTTGGCGGCCGGGGAGTCCCCGGACACGGGGGCAGGGGAGTCGGCCGGGGATGCTCCCTGGCGGGTTCCGGTCAGGACATGGCCGCCAGCCACGGGCGCGATCTCCACCTGGTATTTCTTGGCCGCAAGAAAGCGGGCCACGTTCTCCTTGGCCGCCTCGTTGTCCACGGTGGCGGCGATGACCTCAGGGGATTCGGAATCGATGGCGTCCTTGCACCGCAGCACCGGACCAGGGCAGGCAAGTCCACGGCAATCCAGGGATATGGTCTTCATGGGGCGTCCTTTTTTCGTTCTGTGCCATTGTCCCATCATATCCCCGGCGCAAGGTCAAATAGATATAATATATCGCTAGATTGTCGTTTGATCGGAATTGTCGATACCGCAGACATCAAGCATTACTTTAACTCTACGGTTGGTCGCACGACCATCTTCCCACGCCGACGGATTGTGGTATGGTCCATCCGAAGAAACATCCCTGGAGCGCCGTAGTTATGGACAAACCGCCTTTTGACGCCTCGGCCCGGCTGGCCCGGCGCATTTCCCTGGCCCTTGGCGAAATCCCGGCTGATCTGCTCATTACCGGCTGCCAGCTGGTCAACGTCCTGTCCGGCGAGATCCATGCCGCAAGCGTGGCCGTGGCCGACGGCGTGGTGCTCGGGTTTGGAGACTATCCGGCCCGGGAGGTGGTGGATGCCGGGGGTCGCTTTCTGTGCCCCGGCTTTCTCGACGGGCACATCCACATCGAATCCACCCTGTTGTCGCCCCCGGAGTTCGCCCGGGCCGTAGCCCCGCACGGCACCTGCGCCGTGGTCTGCGACCCCCATGAGATCGCCAACGTCATGGGCCCGGCTGGCATCGAATACATGCTTGCGGCCAGCCGGGATCTGCCCTTGACCTTTTACGTCATGATGTCGTCCTGCGTCCCGGCCACCCACATGGAGACCTCTGGCGCGGCCGTCACCCCGGAGGACATCCGGCGCATGCTGGCGGCACAGTATCCCTATGCCGACCAGATGCTCGGCCTGGCCGAGGTCATGAATTATCCGGGCGTCCTGGCCCGCGATCCGCAGATGTTGGCCAAGCTTGAGGCCGCCAGTGGCAGGGTGGTGGACGGCCACGCGCCCCTTTTGACCGGAAAACGGCTCAATGCCTATATCCTGGCCGGGCCGGGCTCGGACCATGAATGCACCCGCCTCGACGAGGCCCGGGAAAAACTCAGAAAGGGCATGCAGGTCATGATTCGCGAGGGCAGCACCGAGCAGAATCTGGCCGATCTGGCGCCCCTGGTGACCCCGGAGAATGCCTGGCGGTTCTCCCTGGTCAGCGACGACCGTGACCCGGTAGACATCAAAAAACACGGGCACATGAACGAATTGGTGCGCCGGGCCGTGGCCCACGGGATTTCACCGGTTGCGGCCGTGGCCATGGCCTCGATCAACACCGCGCGGTATTTCCGGCTGCATGGCAGGGGGGCCGTGGCCCCGGGCTACCGGGCGGACCTGGTCCTTTTGGACGACCTGGAGACGTTCGCCGTTTCCCGGGTCTGGCTTGGCGGCCGGGATGTCCGGGACCTCAATCTTGCCTGCCGCGAAGTTCCCGTCCCGAAAAACACCATGCGACCGGCCCAGGTCACCCCCGAGACCTTTCGCATCCCGGCCAGACCAGGCCGGGTGCGGGTTATCGGGCTTGTGCCGGGGCAGATCGTCACCCGGTCATTGATCCTTGATCCGACGGTGGAAAACGGGCTGGCCCTGGCCGATCCCGAACGCGACCTGGCCAAGCTGGCGGTTATCGAGCGCCATCACGCCACGGGCAACGTGGGCCTGGGGTTTGTTCAGGGGCTCGGGCTGGCGGCCGGGGCCATCGCCGGAACGGTTTCCCACGATTCCCACAACCTCATCGTGGCTGGCGTCAACGATACGGACATGGCCTTTGCGGCCCAAACCCTGACCAAGGTCGGCGGCGGATTCTGCGTTGTCAGAGGCGGACGTATCCTGGCCGTTGTGGAGCTTCCCGTGGCCGGGCTCATGTCCGCCGGATGCCTGGACGAGTTGGAAAAGTCCCTGGCCGATCTTGGCGAGGCCTATGCCGCCGTGTCCGCGCCGGAGAAAGCCGACGCGCATCCGTTTATGTCCATGTCGTTTCTGTCCCTGGCGGTCATCCCGGAACTCAAACTCACGGACAAGGGCCTTGTGGACGTGGAATCCTTTTCCATGGTCGACCTGTTTACGACCGAATCCTGATTTCGAACCATGGCTGGCCTGAGCGTGAACTCGTCACGGGCAAACGCCTGGGTTTCGGGCATGGACTGCGGCAATGCTTGAGGACAGACAGGATGCGTTTGCGGATGCGCTTCCGGCGCCGTCGCCTGAAAGGGGCAAAACGTCGTGTCGCGCCGTCGCGAGACGACGGCCGACGTAGTTCCCGAGTCTTTTCGAATCCTTGCGTCCTCGTTGTCGTTATTAAAGTTTACATAATTTACATTATGGGACATTGGTCTCCGCACCGGAAGAGGGGGAAAAGTCTGCCGGTGCGCACCCTGTCGCCGGGAACGCAATCTGCACGGGGCCGCGCGATGACGGTCGCTGCCGGGCTTTTCCCGTTTCAAAATGCGCCGCCGCCAGACGGCCCGTTTTCATTCAGAACCTTGAAGGTCGTGTCATGCCAAAGCCCTCGACCCGGAAACAATCCGTCCCGAAGCGCCGTACCGGCGCCGTGCGCCGGGCGGACATCCCGTCCCACGTTCTTGCCGCGCTCAACGTCGGAACCCTGGAATCCGCCACGTTGGCCGAGGGGCTGGCCGTGGATTATGCCGCGCTTCTGGCCGCCGCCGTGCCGGATTTGCCCTCGGCGTTTTGTGCCGAAATGGCCGCCGCCGCCGACCTGGGCATCACCCGGCGCATGAACTTGGCCGCCAGACTCCTTTTGTCCCACGGCGGGACTGCCCTTTTGCCCATGCTTTCCGTCCACGCCTCGGACACCGTGCGCGGGTTCGCCTGTTTCATCATCGGGCTGGCCTCGGACCTGGCTGCGGCCGACAGGCTCGCCGCCATCCGACCTTTGGCGGACGATCCCCACTTTGGCGTTCGGGAATGGGCATGGATGGCTATTCGTCCCCATGTGACGCCTGATCTCAGGACATGGATCACCATGCTTGAACCACTTGTCCATGAACAGTCGGAACGGCTGCGCCGGTTCGCCATCGAGATCACCCGCCCGCGCGGGGTGTGGTGCGCCCATCTTCCCGAACTCAGGCGCGATCCGGCCCCAGGATTGACTCTCCTTGCGCCCGTGCGGCATGATCCCGCCAAATACGTGCAGGATTCCGTGGGAAACTGGCTCAACGACGCGGCCAAGGATCATCCGGACTTTGTCCGCGACCTGTGCGAAACATGGGAGCGTGAGGGAGATTCCCCGGCCAACCGGCGGATACGGTCCCGGGCGTTGCGCAGCATCACGGGGGACGGATAGACGCCTGGGGCATGGCGGTCATGCCAGTGCCAGCGCCGCATCTGCCGTAGGCCTGACCGTCGTCGTGGCCGCAGGCGCGCCCTGCCTGCGTGGTCCCACGGCCCGGGCAGCCTTTAACGGCTGAAGCCGCCCTGGACACCCCCAATAGGGGTGTTTTACATTCTTATAATATGTAATATTCCAGATAGATAACTTCGAAGATCCAAGAAATGAAAGGATAACGAACCGCTCAGTGCGGTTTCAACGACGCAGTAGCCTCAAGGTTGATATTCGGCCAACTGAAGCTGATCCAACCGGAGGTTTTCGATCATCCCAGGAACCGCCAAACGTAGGGAGTCCCCAGGCAGAACCGGGGGGGCTCTTCTTATGAGTGTGCCGAGGAAGTATTCGCCTGACTCCGCCGTCCTCGCAGGGCCTCGGCCATAGGCTGGCGTCCTTGTCCGGCTCGAAACGTGCCGCCTCATCCCGGTACAGCGCGCAAAAAAAGCGAAGCGGCCCGAAGGCCGCCCCGCTCTCACTCACATCGCATCGAAACGAATTTAGGCGAAGGCCTTTTCGAAGGGAGGCACGACCTGCTTCTTGCGGGACAGCACGCCGTCCAGCCACACGGACTCGCCCTTGACGTCCACGCCGAAGGCCTTTTTGACCACGGCCGGATCGTCGGAGACGATCAGGAGCTCGGAGCCTTCCTTCATGATGTCGGTCAGAAGCAGGAACACGCTGTGGTTGCCGTTCTCGGCCTTGACCTTCTTGCAGTCGGCCAGGAGCTGATCCTTGATGGGCGTCAGGATGGACAGGTCCACGACTTCCAACTGGCCGATGCCGACCTTCTTGCCGGACATGTCGAAGTCCTTGTAGTCACGGAAGACCAGTTCGCGGATGGGGGTGCCTTCCACGGCGGACTTGACCTTGAACATCTCCACGCCCAGGGCCATCATGTCGGTGACGCCGACGATCTTGGCCAGGGCCTCGCAGGCCTTCTTGTCGGCCTCGGTGCAGGTCGGGGACTTGAACATGACGGTGTCGGACAGGATGGCGCAGAGCATGATCCCGGCGATGGGCTTGGGGATCTCGATGCCGGCGAAGTCGTACATGGACTTCAAAACGGTACAGCTACAGCCCACGGGCCAGACCCACATTTCCAGGGGATTGGTGGTGGTCACGTCGCCCAGCTTGTGGTGGTCGATGACGGCCACGATCTCGCCCTTGCCCAGGTTGTCCAGGCTCTGGGACAGATCGGTGTGGTCAACCAGGATGATCTTTTTGTCAGTGGCGTCGGTGAGAATCTCGGGGGTGGCCACGCCGAACTTCCCAAGCACGAACTTGGTCTCCGGATTGATCGCGCCCTGGGTCACGGGGATGACATCCATGCCGCATTTTTTCTTGAAGTAGTCGGCGGCGCCGATGGCAGTGGCGACGGTGTCCGTGTCCGGATTTTTGTGTCCAACAGCATAAACAGCCATATTCAGTCCTCCTGATGGTTTAATAGCCTTGTGGGCTTCGTCTCCGGGAAAGCTTGTGAATCTTATCCCAATCTCTGGATTTTGCCAAGGGTCTTGGCCGGGGAAAATGCGGGCGGCTCGAGATTCCTGATTCTGTGCCCGGAACCGAACCTTAAGTCAACACCAGGAACCACAGAATGCTCAAGCCCACCCCCACGGACAACACCGCATAGGCCGGGCGATGGCGCAGGGACAGGACGCCTCCCAGGCTGCCCAGAATCCACAAATGGGCGAAGGACTTGGACTGGTGTTCCAGCAGTGGGCCGATCATGGCGAACAGCAGGTTGCCTGCGGCCAGAAGTCCGGCCAGGGCCAGGGCGTACAACACCCCGCCGATGAGGGCCATGTCCGTCAGGGAACGCAGGATGAGCCGTCCGGGCGAGAGCACGAGCCCTTTCCGGGCGGCGGCGTCAGCGGCCTTGGCCAGCGCCGAGGTCTCGAACCGGCGGTGGAACGCCTCCAGGCGGGCGAAGATCAAGGCCAGGGGCAGGGACATGACCACTGCCGCCAGAACCCCCGGGGCCTCGGTCAGGCCGAAACATCGGGCCAGGGTCAGGGTGGCCAGGGTGGCCGCAGCCTGATTCGGAGGAATGAACGTCCCGGCGGGAAACAGGTCGAGCCAGAACAGCTCAAAAAAAATGGCGATATTCATGCATGTGGGGATGTCCCCGAAGACCGCCCCGTAGACCAGTCCCACGATCAGGGGCCGGTCCAGGGGGAACAGATTCAGCGAGAAGCGCAGAAAGGTGAACAGGACAAAAAAAAAGCGACGATGAGGATGTGGGAGACAAGCCCGGTATCGATGTGCATCAAAACGCCCTCGGCAGTTCAGAGTCTCCCGGAACACACCGGTAATCGATCTTTACGCCATTTTGGACGAAAAAACGCAGGCACGTCTCGTCTTCCTTGCTTAAGGCCACATGGGGGCATATCTGCTTTTTCCCTGCCGCATAGTGCAGATTGCCCAGATTGAGGCAGGTGAATCCATAGCCGCTTTCAAAGGCGGCCCGGGCGTCGGCGCAGGAGGAAAACAAAATGAGGGCGTCCATGTCCTGCCGTGCGCTGCCGGAAAAAAACGCGGTCATCTTGGCGACCGGTAAAAAGACGATGTCCACGCCGTCCGGGATGGCCAGGGACATGATCTCCTGGCGCAACATGTTGCCCGCAAGCTCGTCGTTGACCACGGCGATCATCCGGGCCCGGGTGTGCGGCAACCAGGTCTCGATGACCTGGCCATGCACCAACCGGTTGTCGATCCGCACAAAATGCATGGCGTCAGCCCTCAGCCACCTTCTTGCGCAACACCTCCCCCGCCACCACGATCCCCTGGCATCCCGCCTGTTTGGCGTCCACGGCCAACTTTTCCAGAGGGGTCGTTCGAGAGGTGAGGATTTTGATCAGCATGGGCAGGTTGACCCCGGTCAAGACCTCCAGGCGGCCGGTGCCCAAAAGGGACAGACTCAGGTTGGTGGGCGTGCCGCCGAACATGTCCGTGAGCACCAACACCCCCGCCCCGCGATCCGTGGCCGCAATGGCCTCTTTGATGGCGGAAAGGGTCAGTTCAACCTCATGGGAGATGTCCACGCTGATGCTTTGACAGTTCTCCTGGGGGCCGATGATGAATTCAGCGGCTTTGAGCAGCCTGCCGCCAAAATCGGTATGGGTGGCGATGACCACCCCGATGGGGAGGGATGCGGAATCTGCTTTCATGTCGTTCCGGTCGGTCGGCTGCGGATGTTGTGGGGAATATACCGGGCCATACGCACTCCCGGGCCGCATCCGGCAGGTCGTGGTCAATCCTTGTCGATATGCCGATGCTCCAGGGAAACAGTGTATCCGGCCTTGGACAGTCTGTCAAAAACAGCCTCGGCCACGGCCACGGAGCGGTGTCTGCCCCCGGTGCATCCCACGGCCACAGCCAGCCGGTAGCGGCCTTCCGTGGCGTACAGCGGCGCCAGATACAACAAAAAGTCGTTGAGTTTTTCCAGAAAGGTGCATCCCGGTTCGCCGCCCAGGACGTATCGGGCGATTTTCGGGTCTTTGCCGGAAAGGGGGCGCAAGGCGGCGTCGAAATAGGGGTTGGGAAGAAATCGCAGATCGAAGATGAGATCCGCCTCGCCGGGGGGCCCGTACTTGAAGCCGAAGGACATGATGTGAATTTTGAGGTGGCCGCTTTTCCCGGATAAAAAGCTCCACTTCTCCTGGAGGGTACGTCGCAGGTCATGGATGGAGAAATTGGTGGTGTCCAGAATCAGGTCCGCAGCGTCGCGCAGGGGCGACATGCGTTCACGTTCGACATGCACCGCGCGTTCCAGGCCGAGACTGCTGCTTTCCAGGGGATGCGGCCGCCGGGTGGTGGCGTAGCGGCGGATGATTTCCTTGGTGTCGGCCTCGAAAAAGACGATCTGAATGTCGGCGCTGCGGTTTTTGATCTGGGCCAGGGCCTCGCCCCACTCCCGGTCCAAATCCTCCTGGCGCACGTCCATGCCCAGGGCCAACCCGCGATAGCGGGTTTCGGCCTGTCCGGCAAAAAGCTTGATCAGAACCGGCGTCAGGCTGACCGGAAGGCCGTCCACGCAAAAAAAGCCGAGATCCTCGAAAATCTTGAGCCCGCTGCTCTTCCCCGATCCGGAAAGGCCGGTGAGGATGATGACCGGAAAGACATGTTCGGACATGGCCGTCTCCCCTTTCCCGCTTTCGGAGAACACACACCGTCGCACCACACCGGCACGGCCTCTGGCGACACCCGCCCCGGCCGTGCCGTCAGGCGCAGGGATCACGACAGGGCGTTACGCCGCCTCGGTCAAGACCCGCCACAGCCCCTGCCGTCCCTCGGCATGCAAAAAGGCCTCGCGGAAGCTTTCTTCCGAAAGCAGCCGGGAGATGTGGGCCAGGATGCGCAGATGCATCCCGGCCACATGTTCCGGCGCAATGACCAGAAAGAAAAGACGGCACGGCTTAAAGTCCAGGGCGTCGAAGTTGACGCCCGTGAGACTTCGGCCGACGACAATGATGATGTGCGACAGTCCGGGCATTTTGCCATGGGGAATGGCCACGCCGTCGCCGATGCCGGTGGTCCCCAGCGCCTCGCGTTCCAGAAGCACCCGGTGGGCCTTGTCCACGTCGAAGTCTTCAAAGGCCACGCCGATGGGGGCCACCAGTTCGGCCAACACGTCGGATTTGTGTACGGACCGCATATCGTCCAGGACGAATTCGGGCCGCAGATACTCCTCAAGCTTCATTTTTTCGCGTTACTCCCCGAAGACCTCCCCGCCAATGCGGTCATGGCCCGGACGTTTTTTTTCGGCGTCAGTTGCCGGTGCCAGGGTCGATGAGCCCGAAATCGCCCTTCTTGTGGCGGTAGATGACGTTTATCCGCTCGGTCTCGGAATTGAGGAACACCAAAAACTCGTACCCCAGGGTGTCCAACTGCATGGCCGCTTCATCCACGGACATGGGCTTGGGCTGGTAATGCTCGGACTCGATGATGGTCCGCTCCCGGGGGCCCGACGCGGAATCGGTGAAGCTGATGACGTCGGATCGCACGGATTCGGCGCGCTTGCGACGGTCCTTCTGCTTTTCGCGCATCTTGCGCACCTGGGCCTCGAGCTTGTCCAGGATGAGGTCGATGGTGGAATACATGTCCTCGGACTCTTCGTGAGCCGAGATGTGCAACAGGTCTGCGGTGAAAACGATGTCCGCCATCTGCCGGGTTTTCTCCACGCTCAGATTCACCTGGAGCTCGGAGGAATCGGTGTTGGTCATGTATTTCGTCAGTTTGTCAAAACGCTTGCGGGCGTAATCGCGAAGATGATCCGATGGTTCGAAATTCTTGAAGTTGAACGTGATGTTCATGGGGCGCCTCCTGTATGTTCGGCCGTGACGGATCACGGCGTGACGGGCGAATCAAAACATTTCCTTGCGCTTGGATGACGAGGCGATGTCCATGGCCGTGCGGTACTTGGCCACGGTGCGGCGGGCGATGTTGATCTGCAACCGCTCCTTGAGGATGTCCGCGATGGCCTCGTCGCTGATGGGTTTTTTCGGGTCTTCGGCGGCGATAAGCTGCCGGATGGTGGCCTTCACCGATTCCGAACCCACGGTGCTGCCGTCGTCAAGCTCCAGGGAACTGTTGAAAAAGAACTTGAGTTCGAAGATGCCGTGGGGCGTGGCCGTATACTTGTTGGACGTGATGCGGCTCACGGTGGATTCGTGCATGCTGATGTCTTCCGCCACATCTTTGAGGATGAGCGGACGCAACTTGTTCACGCCATCTTCAAAAAATCCCCGCTGAAATTTTACTATGCTCTCAAGAACCTTGTAAAGGGTGCGCTGGCGTTGATAAAGGCTCTTCATGAGCCACTCCGCCGACCGCTTCTTGTCCTGGATGTAGTCCCGATCCTTGTCGCCTTTGGGAATGACGTCTTCGAGATACATGGAATTGAGCTGGAGACGCGGCATCCCGTCCTCGTTGAGCAGGATGATGAAATCGTCGCCATATTTGTAGATGTAGGCGTCGGGGCTGACGAAGATGGGCTCGCTTGAGCCGAAGCTTGCCCCCGGCAGGGGATCGAGGCTCTGAATGGTGTCCAGATAGACCTTGAGCTGCTCCATGGTGATCTTGAACTTCTTCACCAGGGGCTTGTAGCGGCGGGCCTCCAGGTCTTCCAGATGCTCCGAGACGATCTCGACAAGGATGGGATCGGTCAGGCCCAGAACCTCCATCTGCACCAACAGGCATTCGCGGGGGCTCCGGGCGGCCACCCCCACGGGGTCCAACCGCTGCACCTTGTACAGCGCGGCCTCCACCTCTTCCGGCGTGGTCCCGGTCATGTGGGCCAGTTCCTCGGCCGTGGCCGACAGATATCCCGAAGAATCCAGGCTGCCGCAGATGGCCTCGCCGATGGCCAGTTCTTTTTGCGTGAAGTGCGACAGGCGCATCTGCCAGTCCAGATGGCCTTCCAGGGAGGGCTTGGAGGACAGGCGGGCGTCGAAGGCCATGCCGTCCTCGGGAATTTCCGTCTCGCGGAGGTGGGACTGGACCGGCGTGCTGGCGAAATCGCCCAGGTAGTCGTCCCATTCGGCGTTTTTGATCAGCTCCTTTTCGATGGCCGTATCTTCGCCGCCGGGCTTGGGGGCGTGATCGTCTTCGGCCATCTGCCGGTCGCCCTTCTCCTCCTCCAGAACTTCTTCAAGGAGAGGGTTTTCCATCAATTCCTGCTGGATGCTCTCCATGAGCTCCAGCCTGGACAGTTGCAGAAGCTTGATGGCCTGCTGCAGTTGGGGAGTCATCACCAACTGCTGCGAAAGTTTGAGTTGTTGCCGCAGTTCCAGCGCCATGGAATCTCGTTTGTACCTTGTGCTCTCGATTGAAGATCATGCGGGCGAGACAGCATCCGCCCGCGTCACGCCTACGGCCTGGGCCGCCTGCGTAGTGCGATTTATGACACAGACGCCGCGCCCTGGCAACTCGCAGACCCCGGGGCTATCGCTCCCATTTTCGCCACAGCCCCTGGAGTTTTCCCTGGGCCGAAAGCAGAAAACGGATGGCCTCGCGCACGGCCCCCTGTCCTCCCGGACGCCGGGATATCCACAGGGCCATGCCCAGAATTTCGGGCTGGGCGTCGGCCACGGCCATGGGCAGCCCCACCCGGGCCATGACCGGGGCATCCACCCAGTCGTCGCCCAGAAAGGCCGCCTGTTCAAAGGCCAGGCCCCTGCGGGCCAGAATGTCCTCCAGGATCGGCAGCTTGCGCAGATGGCCGCCGTGGTATTCGGCAATCCCCAACTCCCTGGCCCTGGCGGCGGCCGCCCCCTGGTCCAGGCCGCTGACCATGGCCACTTCGATGCCCGCCTCCTGGGCCAGCTTGATGCCCAGGCCGTCATGGACGTGGAAGCGTTTGCGGATGGCCCCGGCGGCGTCATACACAAGTCCGCCATCGGTCATGACCCCGTCCACATCCAGAACCAGAAGCGCGATCCGGCGCGCCCGGGACATCAGGTCCATGGCCTGGCTCCACCGCATGACGTCCCGGGCCGGGATGCACGACGGATCATGCCTTGGCCGCCGGACACGGAGGGCACTTTTCGGACGTGGAAGCGCCGTGGCCTGCCTCGCGCCGGGCCACGGCGGCCTTGATGAATTCCCGGAACAGGGGATGGGGGCGCATGGGGTTGCTTCTGAATTCCGGATGGAACTGGCAGCCCAGAAACCAGGGATGGTCTTTCAGCTCAACGATCTCCACCAGTTCGCCGTCCGGGGACAGGCCGCTAAACGACAGGCCGACCTCCTCGAACTGGTTGGCGTAGACCTTGTTGAATTCGTAGCGGTGCCGGTGGCGTTCGGAGATTTCAAGCTCCCCATAGGCCGCATAGGCCTTGGTGGCGGGCTTGACCGCACAGGGATAGGCCCCCAGGCGCATGGTGCCGCCCATATCGCCGTCAGCCTCGCGGCGCTCGATCTTCTTGGTGCGGAAATCGAACCATTCCTTCATGAGATAGATGACCGGATGGGCCGTGGTCACATCGAATTCCTCGGAATTGGCCCCTTCCAGGCCAAGCACGTGGCGGGCGAATTCGATGACCGCGCACTGCATGCCCAGGCAGATGCCGAAGAAGGGAACGCCCTTGGTGCGAGCATATTCGATGGCCGCGATCTTGCCTTCGATGCCCCGGGAGCCGAAGCCGCCCGGAACCAGGATGCCGTCCACCCCGGCCAGCTTTTCGGCCACGTTGTGGGGCGTGACGGTCTCGGAATTGACATAGACCAGTTCCACGGCTGCGTCATTGGCCACGCCGCCGTGCATCAAGGCCTCATGCAGGCTCTTGTAGGCCTCCTTGAGGTCCACGTACTTGCCCACGATGCCGATGGTGACGGTTTTTTGCGGATTGGACATGCGGCAGATGAGGTCGCGCCAGGAATTGAGCTCGGCGTTTTTGGCCGGAAGCCGCAAGAGGATGGCGATTTTTTGGTCCACACCCTCGGAATAGAGGTTCAGCGGCACCTCGTAGATGTTTTTCACGTCCACGGCGCAGAACACGGCGTCGGCGTCCACGTTGCAAAAAAGGGCGATCTTGTCCTTGATGTCGCGGTTGAGGTCCACCTCGCTGCGGCAGATGATGATGTCGGGCTGGATGCCGAGGCTGCGCAGTTCCTTGACGCTGTGCTGGGTGGGCTTGGTCTTGAGCTCCCCGGCCGCGCGCATGTACGGCACCAGCGTCAGGTGGATGTACAGGACGTTTTCCTTGCCAAGGTCCGAGCGCATTTGGCGGATGGCCTCCAGGAACGGCTGGCCCTCGATGTCGCCCACGGTGCCGCCGATCTCGATGATGGCCACGTCCTCGTCTGTGGCCACGCCCAGGATGGCCCGCTTGATCTCGTCGGTGATGTGCGGAATGACCTGGACCGTACCGCCCAGGTAGTCGCCCCGCCGCTCCTTGCTGATGACCGAGTGGTAGATGCGCCCCGAAGTGAAGTTGTTGTTCTGGCTTAAGGACACGCCCAGATAGCGTTCGTAGTGGCCGAGATCCAGGTCGGTTTCCGCCCCGTCGTCGGTGACGTAGACCTCGCCGTGCTGGAAGGGGTTCATGGTTCCCGGGTCCACGTTGATGTAGGGATCGAGTTTTTGAATGGTTACCTTAAGCCCCCTGGCGATCAGCAGCGCCCCGATGGAGGAGGCGGCCAATCCCTTGCCCAACGAGGACAAGACGCCCCCGGTGACGAAAATAAATTTGGTCTTCATGCGCTCCCGACTCCCTTGTTGTCATGTGTTCCATCGCCATCCGGCGCGGCACCGCATGTATCCCAAACACGGTGTTTGGGCCATCACTTTTTTCCCGGCAAACCCGTGGAAAATCCTGGATTTTCCGGTCAACGCAAGGCCAAAGGGCCTTGGTGCGGGCTCAGCCGGAAAGCGGATACGGGCCTGGGCCGAAGAACCGGGCGCAGCCTGCCGGGTTCGTGTTGACGCCATGATCCGGGCCATTTATGTTCCGCCCCGAAACCTAAGCGACCAGCCGTATTTTTTCAAGGAACCCCCCCGGAGGAATCCGTCATGCCCAAGGTGAAAACCCTCGTGATCACCGGTTTTGGAACCAATTGCGAGGTCGAATCGGCGTTCGCCGCGACCCAGGCCGGTTCCGACGTCACCGATATCGCCTATTTTTCGGACGTCACGGCCGGGCGCACCCGGCTTGCCGAGTACAACTTCCTGATCTTTCCCGGGGGATTCCTCGACGGCGACGACCTGGGCGCGGCCCAGGCCGCAGCCCTGCGGTGGACCCACGCCAAAACCAGCACGGGCGAGGCGGTCATTGACCAGCTCAAGGCCTTTTTCGAGGCTGGCGGGCTGATCCTGGGCATCTGCAACGGCTTTCAGCTTCTGGTCAAAATCGGCCTTTTGCCCGGCCTTTTCGGCAAATATTTCGTGCGCGAGCTGTCGTTGTCCAATAACGACTCCGGACGCTTCGAGGACCGCTGGGTGACGCTTGCGGCCAATCCGGCCTGCCCCTGCGTCTTCACCCGGGGGATTTCGCGCCTCGATCTGCCCGTGCGCCATGGCGAGGGCAAGCTGGTTCCCAAGAATCAGGCCGTTTTGGACGCCCTGTGGGCCGAGAACCTGGTGGCCCTGCAATACGCCGACCCGGCCACGGGCCTGCCCACGGAGAAATATCCCGAGAATCCCAACGGCTCCCCCATGGGCATCGCCGGACTGACGGACCCCACGGGCCGCATCCTGGGGCTCATGCCCCACCCCGAGGCCTTCAACCATCCGACCAACCATCCCGGCTGGACCCGGGGCGAGACCTCGGTCCTGGGAACCGTGCTTTTGGAAAACGGCGTGGCCTACCTCAAATCCTCGACCTGACCTGCTGGGCCGCCGGGGCGGACAGGATGCCCCCAACCCTCGCGCGCCCCTGCGGAGTGTGGCCCGGCAGCGCGGTCTTTCCGGAATCCTTTATGGACGCAGACGACGCCCCTTCCCTGATCCTGGCCGAAGCGCCGCCCTGCCCGACCCCTCCGGGGTCATGGGAGGCGGCTATGGAACCGGCCCTGGCCGAGGCCAGGCGCGCGGCGGCCTTCGGGGACGTGCCCGTGGGGGCGGCCGTCTATTCCCCCCGGGGGGAGCTTCTGGCCCAGGCCGGGAATTCCCCATTGCGTCTAGGAGATCCCACGGCCCACGCCGAGGTGCTGGCCCTGCGCCAGGCGGCCGAGCGCCTGGGCAACTACCGGCTTTCGGACTGCATCCTGGTCTGCACCCTTGAGCCGTGCCTGATGTGCATGGGGGCCATGGTGCATGCCCGGATCGGGCTCCTGGTTTACGGCGCGACCGATCCCAGGACGGGGGCGGCCGGAAGCCGAATGGCGGCCATGGAGCTGCCTTTTCTCAACCATCGCTTGATGGTTTTCGGCGGGGTCCGGGACGACGAATGCGCAGAGATGCTGCGGCGGTTTTTCAAGGCCCGGCGGGAGCGTCCGACCACGACGGATGTGGCCGGGATGGCGGGCGCGGCCTGGGCGGAGGCCTCCCCTGGCGGGCTGTTCGGAATCCGAACCGGCTGAGACGGTGAGTCGCCGTCCGGATGGCCCTCAGGCGGGAGCATCCGGCCGGGAATCGGCATGGGGCGCATGCTCCGGCCCAAGCGGGGCCCGGTGGAGCGGGAAAATCCGGCCAGAAACCGGGCATGAAAGTCTTGCCTAATCCCAGCGATGCAGCTATTATGCTAAATTCGTTCGCTGTCGCGAACCGCGCGCGGAGAGGTACCGAAGTGGCCGTAACGGGCCCGACTCGAAATCGGGTTGTGGGTTAATAGCCTGCACGTGGGTTCGAATCCCACCCTCTCCGCCAATAGACCATTCAAGAAATTCCCAATTCGTCCGTTATCCCTTGATAATCAACGAGTTGGGAGTTTTTCTTTGTCCGTTGTTGTAAGTCTTAATCCGCCTCAATCCCGCTTTGCTCCCGTACAACTTTCCGTATATCTGACGCGACATTCTACAAGTGGTGCAGCACGGTGCTATGGATTTCGTAAGCGACAGCCTGCCTGACGGACGGCGTATGCGTGTGCTGTCGTAGTATATCTTTGGGATCGTCGCAGCCATTGCCTGGAACCGGACAGATCCATTACCGGAGAACGGGCAGCCAGAAGATTGGAAGCGCTGCGCCTTCAGGGATAGTCCTAAGGTCATCCGCATGGACAGGGCTGGAGTTCACCAGTAAAGCTCTGGACCGCTGGGCACATGAGCACAGGGTCAAACTGGAGTTCATCCGCCCTGGAAAACCAACGGACAACTGGAAGCCAGGAAGATCTTCGAAGAATGGCGGCAGGACTACAACGTCCTGCGTCCGCACAGTGCGCTGGGCGGCTTGAGCCCAGAGGAATACAGAAGAGCCTCGAAAGGGCAGAAGCTGAAAGAGTCGAGACCGAACTTATCCGTGGTTAACACGACGGAGTAAGGCCAAGTTCGCCTCAAAAAAGGGTATATTTCGAGCATGATAGAATAAACATGGCAGGGTTGCCATTATGCGCTATTTAACGCTATATATCGAGTTATGAACACTTCAGACAAAGTTTTTTCGCCGTCGGATTTCTTGAAAGGTCGTCGTCCTGAACTGTTTTCCGACACAATACAGACGACAGAAGAATATTTGGAAAAAGATCAACTTGAGTTTCACTTAGATACTCTTACACAGAGGCAGCAAGAATATCAGTTCGAGCATTTTTGTCGACGACTTGCCGAGAGGGAACTTTGTCCCAATTTAGTCCCTCAAACCGGGCCAATGGGAGGGGGGGATGCGAAAGTTGACACAGAAACATATCCGGTGGCGGATGAAGTTGCTCTGCGTTGGTATGAAACCGATCCAAAAGCAGCAAAAGAACGATGGGGATTTGCAATTAGTGCAAAAAAGGATTGGCAGAGTAAAGTCAAATCAGATGTTCAAAAAATAGCAAAAACAAACCGTGGTTATAGCCTTATATATTTCATGACTAATCAGTCCGTTTCAAGCAAAAAACGAGTTGACGTAGAAGATAGTTTGCACACTGAATGGGATATTCCAGTTAGAATATTGGATCGTACTTGGATGATTGAAAAAGTCTTTGAAAATCGAAGATGGGATATAGCCTTTTCAACACTGGAAATTAGCAGGCCGCAGACGAATATATCAACATCAAACGGTCCAATCGACACGGAAAGGCTTGCCGAGTTAAAAGAACTCGAGTCTTTCATTGATGATCCTGGTCGCTATCGTTTCTCGAAGTATCAACTCATTGAAGATTGCTTACAAACAGCTTTACTTGCAAGAGGTCTGGCGTACTCACGGATGGATGTTGATGGACGGTTTGAGCGTGCCCTTCGCATTGCTCGTGAGCATGGAAGCAAAAGAGACATTTTTAGGGTTCTTTATAACAAGGCATGGACTGCTTATTGGTGGTTTGATGACTTCAATGAGCTTGATCATCTTTATACTGAACTTGCCGACTTAGTTGTAGATTTTAATTCATCTTGGCAACTGGAGAAGTTGGTCAATTTGTGGATTGCTGGAGTAACTTGGATACGGCAAAAAAAATATTATTCAGAGATCAATACATGGAAAGAACGGACAGGATTCTTAAGAAATGCTTTGCTCATCCAGGCAAAGGACCAAACCAGGCCAACTAATGCCCTTTGGGCGCGAACTCAGCTTGTGTTTATGGATTTAAATGATGCGATAATAAAGCCGGAAATAATGCCAGATATTTTGAATTTGATGTCCGGAGTCCTTGATGAAGCACAGGGACTTCTAGATTATCCCGTTGCTCATTTGATTCAAATTATAGAAGACATGTCCATTATCGCTAAAAACTTTGAAGAATATGACAAGGTTCTTGAGAAAGCTATCACCTTACAATCAAGCCGAGTCGGAGAATCTGAACAGGGAAAGATGCGCCTTAGATTCGGCCATAACAAACTTGAATCAGGCAAACCATATTCTGCAATAGAGCAATATGGAAAGGCGCAATTTTTACTAGCAAAAAGTGAGCACATTCTATTGTTTATTGAAACTATATATTCGCTCGCATTGGCTTATGAGCGGGCTGGCCTTCTTTGGGCAGCCAGGGCAAACCTGCTTCAGGCCTTAGACCGTACTATGCATGAACACCTGAAAGGAGAACCAATACTACTAGTCTCTCTTTCAATCATACGAAAGTTGTACTGGATAGAACTTCGGCTTGGTAGAGTTCCATGCATTCTAGGATGGATCCGTTGGCTGGGTATTTTGTACAATGTACTTGAATTGGAAAATGAGAAACGGGAAGAGTTAAATAATGAATTTGTTCACATGGACTGCATCCTAGGTATTTTGGTTCTGAAAAGCGATCCCAAGGTATGGGGAGAACTGGAACATGTTGCAGGTCTTTTCGACAAGCTAGGCCTTTTTATGTCTCGTGCCAGTGTATTATTCACAATGGGATATGAGGACATGTATCGATCAGAATATGGCGAAAATGATCAAGACTTACAGCATTATTTCAGCTTATGGTTAGCTCAGCCCGCGAACGATGATCTCCCTGTTATGCCCGACTGGCTATTGGGAGAAACAGTAGAGATGAAGACTAATATCCTGGGGTGTGAGATCAAAGTTGTTGCCGATAACAAAACTAATTCAATTGTTCTGGGGGAGGCCATATTAGCATTCGCTGAGTCGTTTATGGCATCAACAATTATGATGCATAGCGTGTTCTCATCACGATCAAATCTTTCAATTTTTATATCATCGGATGATAGCCAATCTGGAATTTTCTCTTGCGTTCTTGAAGTCAACGATTGTGGAGAATCACAAATTAAAGTTATCCATCACAATAGATCATTGTCTAACATTACTACAGATGAAGCCTATAATGATTCTATGCAAGATTTATTGGTAATGCTTATTAGTGAAATTAACTGTTCCATTTTACCAGAGCAACTTGATACTCTTTTTGGAAAGGAACAGGTACAGAATCGGGCGTTCTGGACAACGTCAATGCCTCTTGCCTTTGACAACATTTTTGGGGATTCACCAAGATACTCGATAAAGGACTGGGAAGAGTATGCAACTGATGAACGATTACCTTTTAAAAGGGCCGTACCCTGGACGCCTACAGCCATCCACCCTTTCCAGGAGAACTCAAAAAATATTGTTGGATTACATCACAGAAAAGAGAAAAATCTTTCAAAACCTTTTGATTCGGACTCTTTCAAGCACAGTGATATAATGACTCTTTCCGTGATCAACACCCGGTTGTGGGATCAAGCAAAATGGAGAGGCACGGGCTACATGTGGGATCCAGAGATCAAAATGCCAATCATGGTTTTGATTTTTGAGAATTTTCCTTATGGTGAAATGATATTTAACGGATGGAAAAACGCAGCCAAGAATGGCATTCTTGACGATTTTGTGGATATTTCCATTATTAGAGGTGTTCAAAAAACAAACCCAGCCCATTATCGTGTTGCCATAGGTTCTAATCTCAATTCCATTCAGCAGATAACGAAAAATTCATCTCGGATAGTACTCAATACCTTTCGGCTGAACACAATGGAACCCCAGCGTACTGACAATCTTACAATTTTTTTAAAGTGTTTCGAAGACGCCGGTTCCTTTAAGATTTGCCCTGGGTCTTTCCTGCAACATGCCACTCCCCAATCAATTAACCAACGTACAGGTTTTATTAAAAAAAGGCTAAAAATAGTCAATGCATGGGAAATTGGTCGAAATGATCCATTACTCGCAGCCTTGAATGCATCAGACGATCCAATAATTCCCGCTTCAACATTAAACCCACCTTGTCATGATGCATACGAACTAATTAGAAATAAAAAGAAATTTCAAGATTAGCATTACACTTTTAATTTGAATAGTGGAGGAGCTGGATTGTTTTTTTTCTGCTACGTACAAGTATTCGTAAAAAAATTTTGTCTGCTCCCAAATCCCACCCTCTCCGCCAATCACACGTTCACACCCTCCCGCATTCGCCTTCCCTGCATCGCCGCAAGCCGGACCCGGAGTTTTCCTGTGTCCGGGGATGCCCGCAGCCCCTCACCCAGGCCGGGCGATATCGGCGTCGTCAAGCGGTCAGGCGCCTTTTGTCAGCGAACGCTCTGCGACTCCTGCGCAAGGCAATTGGCTATCCACACCTTGACCAGGGCCTGCCGACTGACCCCAAGGCGGCGGGCTTCCGTATCCAGCGCCTCCACCATCCATTCGGGAAAGTCCACATTGACGCGCTTGAGCTTGTTCGGACGGGAGGCCTTGGCCATGTCCGCAACGGGCATGACGCTTGCGCCGTCGTCAAACTGCGTGTCAAAAGTCTTCGCTTTCATAGGCCTCCACCTCATCTTTTCGTGACCGGCGCACGGAAATGATCCGGACGAGGCCCCGTCGGCAGGTCATGATCGCCGTCCAGCGCCTCCCCGCCAGCATGCCGATGCAGGCGTGTCGCGGTTCATCCTCAAAGCGCAGCGGAAAAACCAGCAGATTCTCATCATCCCACAGGGCCTTGGCCGCTTCAAAATCAAGGCCATGCTTCGCGTTGTTGGCGGCGCTTTTTGCGGGATCGTACTCAAACTTCATCGCAAAATGATATAAAAAATATACCATTTGTCAACGGTTGCGGGGGCAGCAGGGGCAATGCCGCATTCGCCCGCACCGCGTCGCCACAAGCCGGATACGCCGCCCCGCCAGTCGGCCAAGACCCAGGGATAGACCACCGGCCGTCACGTGCGGGCCACACGGTGGAGTTCGGCGCGCCCGGGGCGTAGCGGGCCCACAAGCCGTCACGTGCGGGCCACACTCCCGGCCGGGCCGACGTCCAGAAAATCCCGCAGCCTGTCCGCCAGCATCGCCGCATCTTTTATCTCGCACTCCCAGACAACCAGCACCCGCCAGCCCAGGGCCTCCAGGTCCGCTCTCGCCTTTGCGTCGCGGGCCGTGTTCCGCGCCAGCTTGCCAACCCAGTAGTCCGCGTTGGCCTTGGGCATCCGGCTGCCTCGGGTGCATCCGTGGCCGTGCCAGAAACATCCATGCACGAAAATCACCGCCTTGCGGCCGGGGAAAACGATGTCCGGGGAACCGGGCAGGTCGCGCCGATGCAGGCGGAATCGATAGCCCAAAGCATGCAGGAGGGAGCGGACGGCCTGTTCCGGTCGGGTATTTTCGCCTTTGACGGCCCGCATGACCCGGCTTCGGGTCTGCGCGTCAAAGACGTCAGCCATCACCGGGCCGCCCTCTTGAGCATGATCCAGCCGGATTGTCGTACCATCCGACCTGACCTGATAACGGTTGTGCTTCGTTCAAGACCGGCTCCTGTCGTCCTGGCCGTCGCCATGCGGGGTCGAGTCGATGCCGTGGCGGACAACCCCGTTTTTCTCCACCACGACCGCCCTTTCGTCAGGCAGCGTGCCGGGGACGGCGCCCGCCTGCATGCCGGACTTCCCTGGCGGCGTCAGACCGCCATCGCGCTCCTTGAAACGTGCAGAGACGGTTCAAGTATCGTGCGGGACAGCCAGGAAACCACCGGCACGGCCACTCCGTCTCCGATGAGGCGGTAGGCGTCGTTGTACCGCTCGGGCAGGGGGTAATCTTCGGGCAGGCCCATGAGCCGTGCGGCCTCGCGGGGGGATAGGAGCCGGGTGCGGACCTTTTTGCCCTCAATCACCATGATGATCTGACGGCTTGACCCTCCCGCCGGGGTACGAAGGCATCCGGCCACCTCGTCAAAGCGAACCTCCGCCCTCTGGGCCTTTGTTCCATCGCCCTGCGGGCGGGTCCGCTTGTAGACGGCGCCCACACGTTTGCCGCCCTCTTTCTGGGCCTTTTTCACCTTCTCCAGGTGCAGCGGCGACATGAGCTCCAGGATGCGTTTTGTCTCAAAGGCTGTGTGCCACTTCACGCCATGCGGCTCATCCTCCATCAGGTCCGAGAGCTTTCCGGGTGTTGCCTGCGGCCTGGGCGGAGTTAGCCACAACCAGGCGGCCCTGGCCTGCGGGGACAAGCGGTCATAGGCGGCGGCGAATGCGTTGGGATGCCAGGGGGGCAAAGGACCATCGCCCGCCAACCCTGGCGCGGGCGTCGTCTCCGGGCCGAAGGCCACGATGAAAAGCCGGGGGCGGCTTTGGGGTAAAAAAAGTTGGGCGTCCACCACCAATGGAGCGTATCGGTAGTCTTCCCGGGCCAAAGACTCGCAGATGGCGGCAAGGTCGCGGCCTTGATGGGAAGTGATGGTCCCACGGACGTTCTCAAGGACAATGATACGGGGGGCGCGGCCTTCTGCCCGCAAGCCCCGCATGAGCCGCCAGAAGGCCCAGAAGGCGCCGGAGCGCTCACCCCCGAGTCCCGCGTAATGGCCGGCCAAAGAGAGGTCTTGGCAGGGAAAGGAGGCCCAGGCCAGATCGGCGTGTCCGGGAAGGTCCGAGGTCTTCAGGTTTGCCGCATCGCCCAGGCGCAGTTCGTGGGAGGATGGGAAATAGGCCCTGTAGGACGCCGCTTTGCCCGGATCGAAGTCATTGGCGAACAGGCAGGGCCAGTCCGGGCCAAGCCCGATTCGGGCCATTCCGGCCCCGGCGAAGAATTCATAGAAACCCATGGCCCCCACCCTCATGGACTGATGCCGTCGCCGGGCCGCCGCAGGCCTGAAAAAAACGGCCGCATCAGTAGTCCCACTTCCAGTTGACGCCCACACCCTGGTTGGAATCCGCGCCCACCTTGCTTTCCAGGCTGATGTTGGGCGTGATGTCCACCTCCACGGCCACCGAGCCGCTGTCGGCGGCCGCGCCCTGGTCCACCGTGACCTTCACCCCCTTGGCCAGATACTTGGCGGCCCGCAGGCGGGTGGATTCCAGGCCGCCCTGGCCGGGAACGAAGTCCAGTTCGTCAAGCCCGGCCAGCCGCCGGGTCCGCGACAACAGATCGAGCGAGGTGCCGCCCCCGGACATGAGCGCCGCCCCGGCCTGGGCCATCTGCAGACCCTGGAAGGCGGTGATGGTCCCGGCGCTTTGTCCGAACAGGATGCGGGCCAAAATCTCGTCCCGGGGCAGGGGCGGGTTCGAAGTCAGGGTGATCTTGGGGGCCGAGGCCGAACCCGTGACCAGAACGCCGCAGGTGGCGTCGCTGGCGGCGATGCTGGCCTCCACGTCCAACTCGGGATCGGGGGGCGTGCCGCCGCTAAACGACACCCGCCCCTTGACCAGTTCCAGGCGTCGCCCGAAAAATTCCACGCCGCCCCCCTGGAGGGTATGCACCCCGCCGGTGACGTGCGGCGCAGCCGCCGTGCCGCGCACGGCCACGTCCCCCTGCCACTCCGATTCCAGGCCCATGCCCCGGACATAGACCCCGTTTCCCACGCCCACGGTCACATCCAGGGACATGTCCGAGGCCACGGCCGGTGCGGCGGTTTTCCGCTTGTCCGACGGGGGCGGCGCGGCGGGATTGTTGATCTCGACCACCGCCACCTGGGTGACGTCGGGCGGCAGCCGGGAGGGGATGTTCACCTGGGCCGGGCCGACAAAAAGCTTGCCCGTCACCGCCAGGGCGCTTCCCTTGCCCGAGGCCGCAACCTCGCCGGACAGGGTCGCCTTGGCCAGGTCCATGTCCGCCACGGTCAGGGCGCTCAGCACGGCCGCGATGTCCAGGGAAAACCCCGCCCCCGGCGAGAGGTCGGCCTGGCCGGACACGCGCATGGTCCCCTTACCGTAGTCCCTGGCGGAGAGCTCCACCAGGCGGATCTGCCTGCCTGCGGCCTCAACGGCCAGATGCAGGTCTTTGAGGCGCATGCCCGTGTCGGCGTTTTCGACGGTCCCCCCGGAAAGCCCGGCCTTGCCGCTCAATACCGGCGCCGCCAGAGAGCCTGCGGCCGACATGTCGGCCGTGAGCCGCCCCGTGGCCATGGTGTTGGCCTGGGCCAGAAGCGCCGCGAAATCCGCAAGCTCCACATCCGCCGTCAGGCTTCCCGACAGGGCGCCATCCGGGGGCGTCTCGAAGGCGAAAGGCGTCAGGCTGAAGCGGGCCGGAAGCGCCACCCGGGCCGCCAATGGGGTCTTGCCCATGCCCGAGACCGCCAGGGAGGCCTGAATCCCCCCCTGCTCCACAGTTGCGGTCACGTCCACGGCCAGGGCGGGCGACATTCCACCTTGGCCACCTTGGCCACTTTGACCACCTTGGCCACTTTGACCACCTTGGCCACTTTGACCACCCTGGCCGCCCAGTCTGCCTGCTCTGGCCGCCCCGCCCGGCATTCCGATCCCCTGGGCCGTCAGGTGCAGGGACACCTCGGGACGTTGGCCGGAACCGGACACCCTGGCCTCGGCCCGGGCCGTTCCCGTCATCCCCGGCGCGCCGAAAGCGGCCAGCTCGGGCAGGGACACGTCCCGCACCGTCACCTTCAGGTCGGCGTTATTGGCGTCGTAGCCGCCGTCCGCCGCAAGCAGGGCCTTGCCCAGGCCCAGGCGCAGGCCGGTGACGGACAGCCGGTCCCCGGCCAGGACCAGGGCGGCCTTTTGGGCAAGCGTCACGGGCATGTCGGCCACCTTGGCGGCAAGCGTGGCCAGCTCCAGGTTCAGGCCCAAAGGACCGGGCGCGGCCCGTCCGGTCATGTCGAACCGCACAGGCCCCACGGCGTCCAGGGAGGCCTTGCTTTTTATGGAAAAATCCAAGCCCTTGCCGTCGCGGCCAAAGGCTGTGACATCCAGGGAGGACACCGCCGCTCCCGGGGCCGTGACCCCGCTTGCGGCCAGGATGAGCTTTCCCCGGGGGGAACGCAGGACATCCGAAAGCTCGGCGGACAACGACACTTTGGAGACGGTGGCCCCGGGCAGCCCCAGGCCATTGCCCGTCAGGGTGGCCGTGACGCCCTGCCCGCCGCCTTGCTCCGCGAACCGGGCGTCCAGGGCGAAGCTCCCGGACAGGGGCGAACCGAGCATGGCCCCCAGGCGGCCCAGATCGGCGGACGATCCCGACAGGTTGCCGGACAAAAGGCCGCTGTCCAGGGCCAGACGGGCCTGCCCGGTCAGCTTCACCCCGGGACCGGACAGGGTCAGGCCGCTCACCTCCACCCGCCCCGGCGGCATGCCGATTTCGGCCTCAAGTCCCAGCCGTTCCCCGCCGACCGTAGCCGTGGCCGCAATCCGCCCCCGGAACTGCCCGGCCAGATCCGAGGCCGAAACGCGGATGTCGCCCGAGGCCGCGGGCATATCCCCGATCCGCAGGCCGGAAAGGCGGATGTCGGCCGTGGCGTCCGGGGAATCCAGGCGTCCGGAGAGGGTGGCCTCAAGGCCCAGCTCGCCCCGCAGGGGGCGTCCCGCCGCCGGAGAAAGGGCCTCCAGATCCGGGATGTTCACCGTGGTTGTGGAGGCGATGGTCCGTCCGGCCAGATCTATCCGGGCCTCGGAGGCCAGACGCAGATTTTTGCCGCTTAAGGCAAGCTCCGGCACGGTGATGCTTTCGCCGTCGATCCGGGCCTTGGCCGAAAAGGTGGGGGCTTGCCCCAAAAGATGCGCGATCCGGGCTGCGGCGGGTTCGCCGGAAGCGGCGGAAAGCCCGGCCAGGCCGCCGGACAGCTTCACGCCGAACCCCTGGCCGTCCGGCTGCCCGGCAACCGTCGCATCGGCCCGAAGGGCCCCGGACAGGGGCAGCCCCAGGCCTGTGGCCAGCTCCCCCAGGTCGGCCAGGGTGATCCGGCAGGCGGCCTGCATGGGCCGGGTCCGGGACAGATCGCCCTGGGCGGCGACGGCAAGGCCTCCGGCCGTGACGGACAGGGAGCGCACGGCCGCGTCCATGTTCGGGGACAGTCCGGCGTCCAGGGCCAGCACCAGGGCATGGCCCTTAAAAAGCGCGCCACCTGGGCCGCGCAGGCCGGTGATCTCGCCGCCGCCCGTGACGCCGAGTCCCGGAAAGACCGGCCCAAGATCCGCGACAGGGGTAAAATCGAAGGACAAGGCGGCGGACGACATTCCCGCCTGGGGGGTCTGCAGGTCCTTGGCGGCCAGGGTCAGGCGCGCCGTGGGCCGGTCCAGGTCGCCAGAGGCCGTCAGGCGGGCCGAAAAGGTTCCGCCGATTTCCCCGGCCAGGGGGATGAGCGCTGCGAGGCTGGGGATGTCCAGGGAAGCGTCCAGGCCCATGCTCCCGGCGTCCGGGTCGGTCTGTCCCGAGAGTTCCAGGCGGGCCGGGCCGACAGTGACCCACGAGGGCTCCACAAAGACCGCGTCCGTTCCGAGAACCGTGCCCCCGGCCAGGGAAAAATCGATCCGTTCGGCCACGGCTGCGGCATTGGGGGGAAGCATCCCCGGCAGCGGCGCGGCAAAGCCGGTCAGCGCCAGCCTGGCCCTGGCCTTGGCCGCCAGGGGGACGCGAAGGGATACGTCCGACTCCACCAGAGGCCGGTCGGCCAGACGGGCGGTCAGCCTGCCCGTCCAGTCGGCCAATGGTCCCTCCCCGGCCAGGGCCACGACCAGGGGGCCCCGGCGGCAGTCGGCCCCGGACGGATCGAGGGCCAGCCCCAGAGGGCCGCCCGGGGCCTCTTCGGCGGAAAGGTCCACGGCCAGGGACCAGGCGGCCAGGTCCGCCCGGCAGGTGAGCCGGGCAAAGGCCTTGGGGCCGTCCCGGCGGTCGGCGCGCAAAAGGGCCTCCACCAGCCCACCCCGCTCCGACATCCGCCCGGCGATGGCGGTTTCGGTGCGTTCGCCTGATATGGGCGCGTCGAGAATCAGCCGGTTCACGGCCAATCTCTCCACCAGAATCGGCGGCAGGCCGGGAAGGGTCGGCGGCCAGACCATGGCCACGGGTTCTTCGTCCGGCGGCAGATCGGGCGTCCGCAACACCCGCACGATATCGGCCGAAATTTCGTCGATCACCACCCGGCCCGTAAAAAGCGCCCACAGCGACCAGTCCAGGCGGGCATCGGCAACCACAAGCCATGGCCCGGCATGATCCATCAGGGCTATGGTTCCCACCCGGATGGAAAAGGGCAAAAACCCCTCCAGGCCGTCGATTCTGGCCGTCAGCCCGGGGGTGGCGGCCACGGCCCGTTCCAAAAGGCGGCACACCCCGGCCCGCCCGGGCCCGGTCTGGATGCCCGCAAACAGAAGCACGACGACAAGCAGGAGGCCCGCAACGGCGAAAAGCGCCCACCGCATGGCGCGGCGCGCCAGATGGGGAGGGGGGGCAGGGGTCTGGTCCGTGCGGGTGGGCTGGGTCACGAGGGGATTCCTTGTCCTGGGGGGCGGCAGAGGCCTTGCTGAGCGGTCATGGGACTGGGCCAGGCGCCAACGCCCGGGCGATCAGAAGGCCTGCCCGATGCTGATGTAAAACTGCCCCACGTCGTCGATGTTCTCGCGGCGGTTGAGCGGCGTGGCCACGTCCACCCGGATGGGGCCAATGGGGGTGTAGACCCGCAGCCCAAGGCCAGCGCCGAAACGCAGGGACTCCTGGTAGGGCGGCAGCGCGTCGGCGAAGGCCGTGCCGCCGTCCAGAAAGGGCACGACCCCCACATATTCGGAGAGCCGGACCCGCAGTTCCGAGGAAAAGGTGAACACGGATCGGCCGCCGGTGGGGGTCTTGCTGCGAAGCGGTCCCACGGTCTGGTAGGGATAGCCCCGGATGGAGCCGCCGCCCCCGGCATAAAAGCGCAGATCCGAGGGCAGTTCGTCCATGGATGCCCCGATGTCCGCGCCCAGGTAGCCCCGGTTGGCGAAGATGACGTCCGGGGAGTCGAAAAGCCGCCAGTAGAACGCCGCGTTGAGCTCGGGCCGCACAAAGGCCGACTGGCCGTCCGCTCCGGCATAGGGGGCCAGGGACAGGCTGGTCAGGAAGCCCTTTTGGGGATCCAGGGGGTCGTCGCGGGAATCGTAGGCCATCTCCATGGGAACGAAGACGAAATGATAGTCCTTGCCGGACTCCCAGGGACGGCTTTTGTCCTCGGAGATGATGGACAGCCGGTATCCCAGCCCGGCGGCGGCCGAGAGATGGTCCCCCATCTCGCGGCGCAAAAGGGTCGTGGCCGTGAAGTTCTCGCCGACGTACGCCTCCAGCTCCTCGTTGGCGTAGCGGGCCTTGGTGGTCAGCTTTTGCCGGGGATGCCACAGGGCCGGAAGCTCGAACACGGCCTCGCCGTATTGGCGGATGGGCGAGGCCCCGGTGGACAGGGAGAGCTTTTCGCCCTGGCCGAAGAGGTTGCGGTGTTCCCAGCCCAGGGTGAATCCCGGGCCCTCGTCGCTTTTATAGTCCACCCCGCCCTTGAAGGTCCGGTGCTTGCGCTCCAAAAGCCGCAGAACCACGGTGGCCCGGTCCTTGGCGTCGAGCTCCCGGTTCGGCTGAGCCTCGATGCTGGAAAAAAGCCCCAGGGCCATCAGGCGGGTGCGCAACTGCTCCACCAGACGAATGTCGTAGGGCTGTCCGACGCTCCAGGGAATCTCCCGGCGCACCACCGCCGGGTTCACCTCGGTCAGGCCCTCAATGTCGGTTTCCCCGAAGGTGGCGTCCGGTCCCGGGTCCACCCGCCACAACACCGTGACCGCATGGGCTGCGAAATCCGCCGTGATCCTGCGATCGGCGACATCCGGAAAAGGCCGGCCCTGTTCCTGAAAGCGGCGCAGCAGCGTTTCCTGGGCGGCCAGCACGGCCTTGGCCGAAAAGGGGGCGTTTATGCCCAGCCCGAGGTCTTTGGGTGTCGGGAAATCCACCTTGCGGTTTTCCTCGCCCTCGGGAAGCGTGAACCGGACCTCACGCAAAACGAAGACATCCCCCAGCGTGACCTGGAAGATCACCTTGACCGGCGCGGTCTGCTGGTCGATGGCCACACGGGTTTCGGCCGCAAAAAATCCCCGGGAATTGAAGACGTCCTTGAAGGCGGCCAGGTCGGATTCGGCCCGCCCCTTGAGCAGAAAGATCGAAGGCGAAGGCGTGTCCTGGGCCTGCCTGACGCTTGAGACCTCACCAAGCAGGGACGTAAGCTCCGGATCGGCCACGCCCTGGATCTCCACGACATAGGCCAGGCCATCGGGCGTCGGCGTCTCGTCCTCCGCAAAGGACGATAGCCGGGGCGACAGGAAAAAAAAGGCGCACGCCAGCCCCAAGATGATGGCTACGTTGGGAAACGGACATAAATAATACAGCCCGTGCCCGACGGACGTCCTCCCTGTGGTTGTCCTCGGCACTGAAAAGCTCTCCCCCATGTGATGGCACGGCTCATCGCCGGGCATTGCGTGTTGAAACTCCCCCTCCCCGTCTTTCTGGTACCATTCCCCATGGCCTGGGGCAAAGTTCTTTTTTCATCACTGCCGGTCTGGGCGCCGCCATATGCCGATTGGAGAAAATAAGTCTTTTTCAAGAAGAACGGATACGATAGCGTGGCTGTCACGAAACCGAGGCATGGGATGGCTAGATTTTCTCTCCCGCCCGGCGTATGGGTGTTTGGAGACAGAATTCGTCCGGGATAAAGCCCGATGCCTGTCCCTGGCCGACCCGCTTTTTATGGCGCAGGCCGGGACAGCGCCGCACGCGCCCCCCCGGGGGCAAACACATGGGAGCGGAGCCAAACAACCATGTCGCAAACCAATATTTTGCTTGAAGCCGGAACCAACGAATTTGAAATCATTGAGTTTTACATAGATGAGCAGGCCCAGGGCGATGAAAAGCCCTACCGGGCCTATTTCGGCGTCAACGTGGCCAAGGTGCTGGAGATCATCCGCCTGCCCACGGTCACGGAGATGCCGCACATGCCGCACCCCAGCGTCATCGGCACGTTCAACCTGCGCTCCAGGGTCATTCCGCTCATCGACCTGAGCCTGTGGCTGGGCAAACCCATGGCCCGCACGGAGTCCACCAAGGTCATCGTGGCCGAGTTCAACAAGGTGGTCAACGCCTTCATGGTTTCGGGCGTCACCCGCATTCACCGCAAGAGTTGGAACGATGTGGAGCCGCCAAGCGGCTACACCGCGCAATTCGCGGCCCGCAACTTCACGGGTGTGGTCAAGTTCGAGGATCGCATCTTGCTTTTGCTGGACATGGAGCAGATCATCTGGGATTTGAACCCCGCCCTGGCCATCCGCATGGACCGCACCGGCCGCCAGGACGGCATGGTGGATCGCACCCACTACAAGACCCTGGTGGTGGACGACTCCAATTCCATTCGTCGATTGATCGTTTCCTACCTGGAGAAGGACGGCTTTTCCGTGGAGCAGGACATCAACGGCCAAAACGCCTGGAACAGGCTCACGGAATGGAAGCGTCTGGCGGCGGAAAAGGGAACCCCCCTGTCCGAATATGTGGACCTGGTGGTCACGGACCTGGAGATGCCCTCCATGGACGGCCATTCCCTGTGCAAAAAGATCAAGGACGACCCGGTGCTCAAGTCCCTGCCGGTGATCCTTTTCTCCTCGCTGATCAACCACCAGCTTTACCACAAGGGCATTTCCGTGGGGGCCGACGACCAGGTGACCAAGCCCGAGATCGCCACCCTGGCCGACCGGGCCAAAAAGCTTATCGAGGGCGACCTGGATGGCATCCCGAAACGGATACTGACCGAATAGCCGGTCCCCTTTCTCCAACAAGAAAAACAGCCGCCCCGCGACATCCCGGGCGGCTGTTTTTTGTGTGTCCCTTTTTTCATACTCATTCAATATGCAACACCAGCATTTTTCAAGCATTGTGCCGAAATTTACACCAGGTTGCTATAGTATTTTTTATTTACAGCATGTATATTTCTCTGTATGAATAATATCCTAACTGGTGATCCATAAAAAAATGGATTCAATCATTTCAGCAAGTTCCGTATGGAATGTTCTTTGCTAGTTCGTCCATGTTTCGCATGGTTTCGTGGCGGCGTTCATCATTTCTCCAGGAATCGCAAGATGTTTCATTGCCCAAAGAGGAGATGGAATTTCATATGGCCCTCATAGAACTCACAGGTATTTCCAAAACGTATCATACGGGCCAGATGGATCATCCTGCCCTTGATGGCATAACCATCGCCATCGAACCGGCACGGCTGGTCACCTTCATCGGTCCTTCGGGCAGCGGAAAAACGACCCTGCTCAACATCATCGGCTGTATGGACAAGCCCACCGCCGGGGAAGTCCGGGTGGCAGGAATGCGAACGGACACCCTGAACCGCCGTCAGGCCGCCGCCTTTCGGGGCGGGCATCTGGGATTTATTTTTCAGTCCTTCAACCTCATCCCGGTGCTTTCCGTGTATGAGAATGTGGAATATCCGTTGATCATGATCAATCCCGCCCCGGCTCCTGAACGACGGGAACGCGTCCTGCGGGTTCTTGAGGCCGTCGGCATGACCGACCATAAGGAGAAACGCCCCGATCAGGTTTCCGGGGGCCAGAAACAACGCGTCGCCGTGGCCCGGGCCCTGGTGACCAACCCCCAGGTCGTCCTGGCCGACGAACCCACCGCAAACCTCGACCAGAAAACCGCACAGCGGATCATTGCCCTCATGCGTCAGATGCGGGACGCCTTCGGGACGACCTTTATCTTCTCCACCCACGACCCTCGAATCGTCGAGCACGCCGACGAGATCCATACCCTGGAAGACGGTCGTCTCGTGAAGGAAAACCAAGACGTTACGGGAGGCGCGCCCCATGCGTAGCATCTTCAAAATCGCCTTCCGGAACATGACCCGGTACAAACGCCGGACCATCCTGACCTCCCTGCTCATCATTCTCGGCGTGACCATGGTGGTGCTGTTTTCCGGGCTGGCCGGGTCGGTCAAATCCATGATGATCGGCCTCATCACCGATTCCAACCTCGGTCATCTGCAAATCCACAAACGCGGCTATGTTTCCTCCATCGACACCCTGCCGCTCAATCTGAACATGAACGCCAAGGGGTACGACAACGCTGCGGCTGCCCTGGAACGCACGGCAGGGGTCGAATCCTTTGCCCCGCGCCTCAAACTCGGGGCGGTGCTCAGCAATTTCGTGGAGTCCACCAACGTCCGGCTGACCGCCGTCGATCCGGCCAAGGAGCCTCTCGTCTGCCCGGGACTCGCCTCACGGCTGGTGGACGCCCCGGGCGCAACCGGACCATTGCTTGAGCCGGGACAGATCATCATCCCCCAGAAGGTGGCCAACGGCATTGGCATCAAGCCGGGCGACACCGTGGTCCTGGTGGCCACCAACCGGGACGGTTCGGTGAACGGGATGCAGTTCACCGTGTCGCGGCTCATCGAGGACATCATGGGGCCGTCCGGCAAGGACGCCTACATGCACATCGACGATGCCCGGTCCCTGCTGCGCACGGAAAAGGGGGAGGTCTCGGAGATCGTCCTCAGGCTTACCCCGGATGCCGATTTGAAGCATGTTGCGAAGCAGATTGAAAACGCGCTCGGGGAGTTCAAAAACAAGCAGGACAAACCCGCCTTCGAGGTCCACTCCTGGGCGGATCTGTCTCCCTTCGCCAACATCGCCAACATGATCGATCTGCTGATCATCACCGTTAAGATCGTCATGATCGCCATTGTGCTCATCAGCGTGCTCAACGTCATGCTCATGTCGGTCTTCGAACGCATCCGGGAGATCGGCACGATTGCGGCCATGGGAACCCCGCCCGTAAAAATCCTGGCCTTGTTCGTGGCCGAGGGCTTCTGCCTTGGCCTTCTGGGGACGGCGACCGGCATCTTGCTCGGCGTTGCCGGACTGCTCGGCATCAAGGCGTCACACGTCACCTTCTCTTTTGGCCGCATGGACAATCTGCTCCTGCGCCCGGACATCAATCTGACGGAACTGGCGATCATCGCCGCCATGGTCTTGGCCGCTTCAGCCCTGGCCGCCCTGCAGCCCGCCTGGAAGGCCAGCCGCATGGAGCCGGTGGATGCTCTGGGACACGTGTAAACAAAGGAAACGAATCATGCGTACCATCAAAATACTGGCCTTGGGGCTGTGTCTCGCAGCGCTTTCCGCCCACCCCGCTCTCGCCCTGGACGGAAATCAGCTTCTGGAACAGGTGGACCGGAATCTCGCGCCTGTCAGCTACGAGATGTTCCGCAAGTTGATCAATATCGAGCCGGACGGGTCGAAGCGCGAATATACCCTGTACACGGTCAAAAAGGATCAGGACAAGATCATCTCCATATTCCTTGCCCCGGCCAGCGAAAAAGGACGCTCCACGCTGCGTCTGGCCGAGAACATGTGGCTGCACATCCCCAACGTCGGCAAGCCCGTGCGCATCACCAGCCTGCAATCCGTCATCGGCGGCATATTCAACAACTCCGACATCATGGGGCTCGACTTCAGCGTGGAATACAACGTGGAACGGATGGAGGACGCTGGCGAGGCGTACATGCTTTTTCTCAAGGCCAAATCGGATGTGGTGGCCTATGACCGTCTGGAGATGCGCGTGGACAAAAAGGGTCTGGTTCCCGTGGAGATCAAGTGTCTGGCGGCCTCGGGAATGCTCATCAAGACCCTCTATTTCAAGGAAATCACCGACTTCGGGGAGGGACTGGTCCGACCGGCGGTCATTGAGACAGACAGTCCTTTGCACAAAGGCTACAAATCGCTCATGGTTTTTGCGAAGGTCAAAACGCGTGAATTCCCGGACGAGATCTTCACCTTAAATTATCTTCCCCGGGCCGAGTCCCTGCGCCAGTAAGCAGCATGGGCAAGTGTGCGTCGTCATCTGCCGTGCGGAGGCATTGCATGTCTGCCGCGATGAAAACGGAGCCTTACATGTGTTTGATCGACCGGAGCCGCTCCCTGTGCGCCAACGGATGCATTTGGGGATTGCTTCTCCTCGGGATTGTACTGATCGCCGCTTTCCCGGCTGACGCGGCGGAAGATACCGCCTATGATCTGAATTTCGAGATACCCGAAGCGGAATCAAAAGAGGTGTTCAAGATTTGGGGCTATTCGGAATTTCGCCCCTTTCTCCGTGTCCTGGACAAAAACTCCGCGCTCTACAAGCAGAAGTACGCCAAAGACCCGCAAAGCGATGTCCAAACGAATTACCTGCTGAACCTGCGTCCGGAAATATCCATCGACTACGGCCAGTTTGGCGCCTACGCCCGGCCTCGCCTGGAGGTGGACTGGAGCGAGGTGAAAAGCGGCAGCCTCGTTTTGGATGAACCGTCTGAGGAGTTCTGGGAGAAGGACACGCACTGGGGGGCGTCGATGATGCTGGAAGAGGCCTTCGTGACCTGGCGTCCGTCGCCCACGCTCACGGCCGAGGCCGGGAAAAAGGTGCTCAACTGGGGCAAGGGCTATGCCTGGAACCCGGTGGCCTTCGCCAGCCGCCCCAAGGACGTGGACGACCCGGATCACGCCCGCGAGGGCTATGTCATGTCCTATCTGGATTACATCCGAAGCTTCGACGGCCCCCTGAAGACCCTTGCCGTCACACCGCTGATCCTCCCGGTGGCCGACCGGCTCAACGCCGAGCTCGCCAACGGGGACTCCCTGCTGTTTGGCGGCAAGGTCTATGCCCTTCTCTACGACATCGATCTCGACCTCATGTTCATGACCGGAAACAACTACAACACCCGGGTCGGATTTGATTTTTCCACGAACCTGACGAGCAACCTCGAAATCCACGGTGAATCGGCAATCCAGTTCGGATACAACAAAAACATCATCAACACCAACGGCGAGATACGAAGCAAAACGTTCGATGCACTGAACTACCTGGTCGGTCTGCGATATCTCACCTCTTTCGACACGACGATAATTGCGGAATATTATCACAACGGCCAGGGCTATAGCCCTGACGAGTTGAAAGATTACTATGGCTTGATCAACAACGGATACAATGAATATGTCGACAATAAAACGGATAGCGCCATCCAGAAAAATCTGAAAATGCTCAAGGGCAATTTTCAGGGAACATCCGGCAGCAATGCAAATAGTACGAGCCTCTTGAAAGACAGTTCCCAGGTGGCAAGCACCTACAACAAAAGCACCGCAGGACAGGACTACCTGTACCTGCGGATCTCCCAGAAAGAACCGTTCGATATCCTCTTTTTGACGCCCACGCTGACGTTGATCACGAATCTCGGGGATTTGAGCTGCTCGCTCAACCCGGAAATCTCCTACATGATCATCCCCAACCTGGAGCTCAAACCGCGTCTGGTCATTCCCCTGGGCGGACGGCTCAGCGAATTTGGTGAAAAGATGAACGCCTTTCGGGGAGAGTTCCGGATCACCTACTATTTCTGACCCGGCGCGCCATCCTCTTCAAGAGTCTTGCGCCACGCCTCCAGGGACACATCCGTGCCCTCCACCGGGTCGGTGACCAGCATCTCCCGGTTCAGGGCGTTGACCCGGAAGGTCCACAGCCGGGTGGTGTGGTCGCCCATGTCGTGGCCGAAATAGAAGTCGTAAAAGGCCTCGGCCGGGTTTGCGGCCAGGGTCTCCCGGTCGGGATGCCCTTCCAACATGAGAAAGGCGTTTTTGTGGGCCTTCATCTCCTTTTGCACCTCGGGCAGGGCCAGAACCAGGGCCTCGGCCGCATCGGCCGAGACAAGCCGGGCATCGACGACCGGGGCCTGGTATTTCCCCTTGGCGTTTTGGACGAAGACCTCTCCGGTCACGGCGTCCACCCGCCAGGAGTCCGGCTTTCCGCCCTCCTCGTCCAGGCAGTCCGTGGCGTCCACCGTAAAGGCGAACCCCCGATTCTTGTATTCCCCGGGCGTGATCTTCAGACAGGCCGCAGCAACCGGATAGTAGGGCTTGGCCACAAAAAAGTCCGCCAGGGCCTTTGCGGCCTGGTCCTGGGTCATTTCGGCGGCCAAGCCCCCGGACGGGCCCCAGACTCCGAAAAAAACCGCCAAAGCGGCCACGACCGCACAGGTCACGATACGACGGTGCATCGCAGATCTCCTTGTGGTTCCCTGCCGGAACGCGTTTGCGTCGTTGTCGGGCATCATGCGACTTCCGAGCCGTCCAGGGCCGCACCGCGGCGCAGGCGTTCCCGCACCCGGGAGATCTCCGTCTCCATGGCCGACAGCCTGGCCAGGACGCCCTCCTCCCGGCCGCTGCGCTCCACCACGGCCCGAACCGCGCCATGCTCGAAGACCAGCCGCCGGTGCGCCGACAGGGCCAGGACCGGATCGTGGGTGGCCATGACGATGATCTTGTCGCTTTGCACCAAAAGCTCCAGGGCCTTTTGCTTGTCCACCCCGGCGTTTTCGATTTCGTCGATGAGCAGCACCGGCGACCAGCTTAAAAGCGCCGTGTCCGCGATCATAAGCGCCCTGGACTGGCCCCCCGAAAGCTGGGTGAGCTGAAACTCCGGGGAAAACGGCTCCCCGGCCAGGGCGTTGGCTGCGGCGAAGACCCGGTCGGCCACACCCTTCGGGTCGACGGCCCCCCGGCTTTCGGCGTGCGTGGTCAGAAAATCCAGCACCCCCATGTCCAGGACAAAGTTCATGTTCTGGGTGAGCTGGGCCACCAGCCTGCCCGTCAGGGCGAAACGCTCGTCCGCGTCCGGGGAACGTCCATCGAGCAGCAGCGTGCGTCCGGTGGGGGTGTCGCCCTGGGCCATGGACTCGATGTCCGAGAGAAAACGGCTCTTACCCGAGCCCGTGGGCCCCAGAAGCGCCGTGACCTGTCCGGCGGCAAACGACACGTCGCAAGCCTCGGGACGCCCCGACTTGTCGCGTCCGGCGGTCAGGGTCATGGACCGGGGCACGAAAACGCCCTCAATGATCGGCGTGGACATCGCCGCCTCCGAAACGGGCCTTTTTCACATTGCCCTTTTGGTAGCGCACGCCGATGCGGGTTTCGCTCAGGCAATAGGAGCAGACGGCGGCGGGCATGGAAAACCGCAACTTCACGTCCGTGACCGAGGAAAGATCCGGGGCCTGCTCCATGATCCGGGCCAATTCGGCGCAGCCCTGGCCGGTTAAGCCATTGACATGGCGGATCACGGCCCGGCTGTTCATCTGGCGGATGCGGTGCCGGTACACCTCGCGTTCGGCCTGGGAGACCAGATCGCCCTTGGTGACCACCACAAGGTCGGCCAGCCGCAGCATGGGGCCGATCTTGGCCGGGGCGTCGATGCCCATGAGGTTGTCGATGACGCACAGCCCAAGGGCCCCGCGCAGGTGCGGCGAGCAGCGGTTGCACAGCCCGGCGGTCTCGATGATGAAGCATCCCGCGCCGGTTCCCATGGCCCACCCGAAGGCCTCTTCCAGGTTCGAGGCATAAAAGTGGTCCGGGCACAGGCCGCCGGAAAAGACCACGGAGACAGGCACACCGGCCTCGCGGTAGATCTCCCCGTCGCGGCTCTGCAGGCAGTCGAACTTGACCACGGCGCAGGCCGTGCCCGCGTCCATGAGCGCCCGGCAGGCCTTGGACAAGACGGCGGTCTTGCCGCAGGAGGGCGGCCCGGACACGGTGATCAGGCGCATGTCGCCTTCCGGACCATGTCCCGAAAAAGGGCGTTTAAGGTGTCGCGGCGCTCGGTGACGTCGTTGTCCTCGATCCAGTCCCAGCCCACCCACTTGAGACTGGCCTCGGGGGGAAGCTTGGCCGCCGCAGAAGCGGCCATGGGCGCAAACCAGGCCGCGCTGTCGATGGAGGCGAAGCCGTCCGAGAAGAAAGCGATGACGTCGGCCAGACGCTCCCGCTCGCTTTTTTGGGCCAGAAAATACAGCGGGCTCGACGCCGCACCGTCGCGAGGCCAGACCACCTGCAGATGCGCCGGGCGGGTGACGGTCTCGGCGAAAAAGGCCGGAATGATATAGACCGCCCCGGCCGACTCGTCCCCGGAACCGGCGGATTTGACCATGGACGAGGAATGCATGAAGCCCTTGCAGTTTGCCGCCAGGGCGCGCAGGCCGTCCATGCCGAACTCCTTGTAGACGTTTAGGATCACGGCGTCGGCCATGTCGTCGCCGTCCCCGCACATGATGAGTTCGCCCTTGTAGCGCGGATGCAGGACGTCCTCCCAGGTCTGCGGCACGGGCAGGTCGCCCAGACGGCGGGTGTCCGCCAGAAAAAGGTAGGGGGTGACCCCGTAGAGGGTGTAATGGCTGCGCGGATCGAGGAGTCCGGCCTTTTCGTGCAGGGGGCTTAGGGGGACCGCCGGGGCGGCGGTGAAAAGTCCGGCCCGCACGTGGCGGGAAACGAACTCCCGCCGCCAGAAATCCCCGAATCCGATGGAGCCGATGACTCCGGGCAGCCGGGCCGGGTCGGATTCGCGGTAGATGGGATCGTAGGGGTCCACGGAGGTGCAGCCCATGGGGATATGCACCGTGAGTTCCCGGCCGCGCCGGGCATGGTCGGCGGCAATGCGGTCGATGCCGTCCTTCACCACAAGCTTCACCGGGCAGGGGGCATAGAGCAAAAGATCGGGGACCGGAGGCGCTGACGTGACGCCGGGTGCGTCTTCCTCGGCCATGTCGCGTACGGAGCGCATCAGTTCGTCAAGGGCTTTCATGGTCTTTTGGCCAACCTCCGTGGTGTGGGGAAATGCAAAAACGTCGGGTCAGGCTACAGTTTTGCATGATGGCGGACAAGTTGGCCGCCGCGTCCCCGGCTGGCCGGGAGGGGGAAATCCTCAGCTCCGGGAGTGCGTTAGGCCGACTTTGGGGAGTTCTTCCTGTGGCACGGGGGCCTGTTGAGGCTCTCGGGGGGCCTCAAAGCAACCCCCGTGCCATGGGAACCGGCTGGCGTCTGGCCGGTCATTCCCGGAAATGATGCCAGTATTCGGTGTCGGGCAGGATGTGGGTCAGCCCGAATTCCTGAGCCACCTCAAAGCCCAAGATCAGGCCGAAAAGGAGGATGGCGACCGCCGCCAGCGTTTTCTTGCCACCAAGCCCCTGGCGGTAGGCCAACAGGGCGGGAAGGATGCCGAATAAAAGACATATGCCCACCCCGCCCACCAGGTTCATGACCACCAGGAAAATATCCGGGTACACCATCGAAACCACAAGCGGCGGCATGAAGGCCAGAAGCCAAGTGACGACGGTGTTGCGCAGCCCGAGGCAGGTGTCCGTCAGATCGAGCAAAAAACCCTGCAAGGCCACGCCGTTGGCCAGAAAGGCGGCGGTCATGGCCAGGATGGCGAAGACCAGCCCCACGTCCTGAAAGAGTTGAGAACCCAGAAGAATGCTCAAGGGAACCGTGGCCGGGAGATTATGGGCAAAGGCGCCGAGGATGGAAGTCGCCTTCGGGCTTTCCATGGGCAGGGTGCAAAAGACCGCCGTCACCCAGACCAGGTTCATGACCAGCCCGAGCAGGGAGCCGTACAAAATGGAGCGGCGCATGGCCGCCACGTCGCCGCGCATCTCCCGGCACAGGGTGGGGATCAGGTTGTGGAACAAAAAGGCCGTCAGGGCTACGGGCAGGGCCGCGGGCATGAACCCGAAGCGCATGTGTCCGGCCCGGGCAATATCCATATGTCCGGCCAGCATGACGATCAGCGCCAGAAACGTCACGGTCATGCCTAGCAAAATCGCCGCGTTGCAGCGACGCAGAAGCCCCATTCCGAAACTGGCCAACCCGGCGGCCACGACGAAATAGCACACGGTCACGGCCATGCGCCCGATGGGCAGATGGAACAGATTGACCAAAATCGTGGTGGTTCCGGTTAGGTAGGCGGTCAGGACGCCGTAAAAAATCACCAGATCGGCGGCCACGGCCAGCCACTTGGCCCCCTGCCCGAGTTTGGCCCCGAAAAAGCTCGGCAGCCCCCCGGTCTCGCCGCAGGCCAGATCGGGCTGTGCGGCCAGCACAAAGGCCGTATACAGCATGAGCGCCCAGACCAGGACGATCCCGAACAACGTGGGATAAAGCCCAGCCGGGCCGAAATTGATGGGCAAGGCCAAAATTCCGGCCCCCAGCAGATTGCCGGTGACCATAAGGGACATGGTGAACACGGGCGCGCCCGTTTTTGGCGATTCACTGGACATGCAACTCACCTCGCGCGCATCCGTTCGGGAGCGCTGCAGTCATTTCCCGTCAGGCGGTATTGCCGGAAAAAACGGACGACGCGGACTACGGCTGTTTGTGCAGCATGATGTCCAGGATTACCGGATCAAGGCCGCAAAGGCCCTTTTTGGCGATGATTCCCAGGTTGCGCATGGTCTGTTCCGGGGATTTGTCCACCACCCCGTCTGTGGCCCGCACGATGCAGCCCGACAGGGCCAGAAGGCCGTTTTTGACTGCCGCCGCCGCCATCTCCCCGACCTTGAGGGCGCAACTGGTCTTGGCCCCGTCGCAGGCCACGGGGCAAAAGGCCGCGATGTGGTTTTTTACGGCCCCGCCAATTTTCTCCGTCGTCCCCCCGAAAAGATAGGCCGTGGCCGCCGCCACGCCCGCCCCCCCGGCCATGCCGCTGCCGCAAAGGGCCGACAACCGCCCCACTCCGGCCTTGATGGAACAGGTGATGAGGTAGCTTAACATCACCGCCCGCACCGGCAGGTTCTGATCCTCCACGGCGGCGTACTGGGCCACGGTGACCACCGGGATGCCCGCCGCGATGCACTGGTTTCCGGATCCGGCCAGGGTCATGGCCGGAAGCGACACCCCGCCCATGCGGGAATCGATGCCCGAGGCCGTGCGCACCCCGGCCCAGACCACCATGTCCTTTTTGAGGAGCCCCTGGCGGATGAGCCCAAGCTGGGTGCGGCCCACGGCGATGCCCGGGCCGTGGGCCAGACCGTATTCCACCAGGGCCTCGTTTAAGGCCAGGCCTTCGCGCACGTATTCCAGGTCCGCGCTGTCCATCTCGTTCACCAGGCAGACCAGATCCAAAAGGCTCATGTCCAACAGCCATTCTTCCAGGGCCACCAGCCCGGAGTCCGAGGACGAGGGTCCGGAATCCTCGTCGCAGCCCATTTCCCGGCCGTCCAACCCTCGGGAGGCCACATGGTCGTGGCGGCCCGAGACCACGGCCCAGGCCGTATGCTCCCCGGCGGTGATGGCGACCTTGACGTAAAGGCCCGTGGTGTCCGGGGCGATGCCCGCCGTGACCCTGCCCTGGCGCACCAGGGCCTGGGCCTTCTCCAGATCGTCCGGGGTCACGGTGGAAAAAATCTGGAGCTTTTGGGCCGGATTTCCCGCGACGGCCCCCATGGCGGCGGCCAGGGGAATGCCCGCCTCGGAATTGGCGTTGGGGATGCTCACGCCCATGGCGTTTTTGTAGATGTTGGGATCGGTCGTAACGACAATGGCGTCCGGCTCGCGGGATTGCAGGATGGAGGCGGCCACGGCGGCGCACAGGCCGATGGCGGCGGGCTCGGTGCAACCCAGGCCGGGATCGGTTTCCAGGCGCAGAAGCTGCCAGGCCTTGTCGTGCAGGATGTCTTTGAGGCTGAAACCCATGATGGCTCCTTGAATGTGGTTGGGGCGGACTCCAAAACGGGAGGCTGTCGTCTCCGACGCCCCGCCCGGGCCGATGTGTACCCCAAGACCCCGCGAGGCAACAATATCCCACGGACCAGATATCCTGAAAGTTTGCACCCCGAGCAATGCAAACGCCACCCGCCGGGCGGTTTCGCCACGCCGTAAGCGAGTGGTCTTCGAGTCTCTCCGGGATGCCGCCGCATTGCCCCTGGCGGCGATAGGCATTGGTGTGCAAGGGGTCGGCGGCCATGCGGTTTTCGGCGTGAGCGGCCACGAAGTCCCTGGCCCCCATGTCCAGGACGAAATGCATGTTCTGGGTGAGTTGGGCCACCAGCCTGCCCGTCAGGGCGAAACGCTCGCCCGCGTCCGGGGGATGTCCGTCGAGCAGAAGCCTGCGTCCGGTGGGGGGTTTTCAGGCATCCAACACCCGGGCGAGCGTACGCACGCCGGATGCAATCGCCTCCGGGCCGACAGCGGCAAATCCGAGCAGCAGTCCCGGCTTCACAGGGCGCGTTCTGGCATACATCGACAGTGGGAGGCTTTCGACTCCTGCCTGGGCCGCCAAGTGGGCAACACCCCTGTCATCCCTATCGCCAGGAAGAAATGCCGGCGTGTCCAGCCCCATGGTGATTTCGGGAATTTCAAGCAGCCCTGCCAGATACACATCGGCAGCTTGCCGCAGGGCCTGGGCGCGTTCGGCATAGAGCAGCCGCATGCGCCGCACGTGGCGGCCAAAATGGCCCTCGGCAATGAATTCGTGCAACGTGCTCTGGGCCATGAGGGCGACGTGACGAGAAGTCAGGGACAATGCCGCAGCAAACGGGGCAATCAATTGGTCGGGCAACACGGCATAGGAAATACGGAGAGAGGGGAAGAGCAGTTTGCTGAAGGTCCCACAATAGATCACTCGGCCCGCTTCATCCAGGCTCTTCATGGCGGATAGCGGCGCACCTCCGTAGCGGTATTCGCTGTCGTAGTCGTCTTCAATCACAATGGCATCGTGCCGATGAGCCCAGCTCAGCAGGGCGAGACGCCGATCCAGCGCCAGCACGGAGCCCATGGGCGCCTGCCTTCCGGCCGTGACATATGCCAATCGCGCATTGGGAGCCTGATTGCGGGCGAAAACCACATCCATGCCATTTGAATCCACCGGGATGTCCACGATTCTTGCGCCTGCGGCGGCGAATATCAAGTGGGCGCCGGGATATCCGGGATCCTCGACCCATATTTCGTCTCCCGGATCGAGCAACAGCCGGGCGCTGATATCAAGTATCTGCTGGACGCTGCCCACCAACACCACCTGCTCGGCGGAGCAGGTGATCCCACGGCTGGAACGGAGGTAACCAGCGATCGCCTCGCGCAACGGTTTGTAACCGCGAGCGTCGCCATCCATAAGGAATTCCGGCCGCAGCCGACGTGATCTGCTTGAGGCAATACGCGTCCACAGCTCAAGGGGAAATGCTGTGACATCCGGTTGGTTGGTGCGGAATGCTTTTGCCGGAAAAGAGCGTCCAGCGACGCTGAACGGCGTCATGGAGAGCTTCTTGCCCCGGGCAGGCAAGACCACGGCAGGCGCCTCGTACGTGATGCCGGTAGCGTTCCTGTGCATTGGTTCCGCCGCTTTGCCGCCTGGAGCGAGCGGTCTGGGAGGCAGGTCCGGCAATTCCGGGGCAACAAAGCTGCCCTTTCCCGTTGCGCCCCGGAGATATCCTTCCGCGCCCAACTGGTCATACACCGCCAGCACCGTGCCACGGGATATTTTCAATCGTAGCGCCAGGTCACGGGTGGCAGGCAGGCGGGAGCCCGGCGTAAGCCTGCCCGAGAGTATGGCTGCGTGGATCTCGTCATACAGCCACCGTTGAAGCGTCGCCCCGTCCGGCCTTGGCGTCAAGGCGATGTCGATGTCGGCGGCTTGTCGCATACCCTGCGCCTCATAATGGCCCAATGAAATTTTCGTTTATGGATCTATTTATTGTGCCATATCATCGATATCCTCAGCACACAATCGTTGAGCAGGAGAAAGTATGGGATATCTGTATCTTTCCATAGCAATAATTGCAGAAGTGGTTGGAACCAGCGCCTTGAATGCGTCACAAGGATTCACAAAGCTATGTCCAGGCCTTATTGCAATTGTAGCTTATGGTGCATCGCTATATTTTTTATCGCTCGTGTTGAAAACGATACCCGTAGGCGTTGCATATGCGATATGGTCAGGAGTAGGAATCTTGCTCGTTACTATAATAGGCTCCATGTTATTTAAGCAGATTCCTGACACTCCAGCAATAATAGGCATGGCAATGATAATATCCGGTGTTTCAATCATAAATATATTCTCAAAAAGTGTTGTTCATTGAACGTAAACATATAATTTATAAGAAGTTATCAGCATTGCAAAATATGAGGAGTACATCATGGAAAGCATCATCGTTAAAAATTTGCGTCCGGAATTCAATCCGGTGGCAGTTGTTTGGAGCGACGACATCCCAGAAGATGCATTCCAGTTAAAAAAAGGTACATTCGGGTGTGTTCTCTATTTATTCGCAGAGGCAAGCGTACGCGGCAAAATCGCCGGCGGTAGCCGTGAGAGCATCCTCTGCACAGGTGGTCGCGCGGCTTTGGGTTTTGGGACCGATTTCGATATATCGGACGAGCAGTTGGATCTGCATGCCGCCTTGTTCAGTAAAGGGCTTCAATCCACAAGCAACCTGGCGGCTTATCAAGCCGAAATAGAGGCTGCGCCCAAAAACTGGCGTTCTCTGTACGAGTATGGTGAACGTAGGCACTGTAATGCGGCATTGGCCAGGGAGTGGATTCTTCATGATTTTCCGCGATACGACATTCAGCACAAGTACGTTCTGTTCAAACCGCTGGGTCGCACTTCTGGTGATGAGAATATCCGTGCCGTCATTTTCCCGGTCAATCCGGTTGAGTTTTCAGGTCTTGTGACGCTCGCGGGGTCGGTTATGCAAGGAGCCGACCCACTCCGGGCTCCCCAAGGTACAGATTGTTGCAGCATCGCGGCTTTTGCCTATGCCGAGGCGGAATTGGCGGCCCCCAGGGCGGTGCTGGGCATGCTGGGGAGCGATGGGCGAGAGGTTATGCGCAGACGTTTCCGGGACGATATCATGACGCTAACCCTGCCCGCCCCCCTCTTCTTTCGGATGGAGCAGGAGGCCGACGACTGTGTTTTCCAACTCCCGTCGTGGAAAAGGTTAGTTGGACGAGTGTAAAGGGGCTTTTCCACTGTCGCCAAAGAGGACTTCCACCGCCAAGTGTGTGCGCCCTGCCGGGCGCTCACAAAACAAACGGCGCGCCCCGAAGGACGCGCCGTCATGCAAGTCATGTCGTGCGGGCGTGCTTACTTCACGCGGCCTTCACGCCAGGCCTTGATCAACTGGTCGTAGTCCACGGTTTCGCCCTTGGGCTTTTCGTTGGCCAGCTTGGGCTTGGGGGCGCCGGGTTGGGCGAACCAATAGTCCGCGCCCTTTTCGGGGTTGAGTTTGGGGGCGCATTCGCCCTGGACATTGGCGCGCTCCAGGCGGGCCAACACCTTGTCCTGGGCCTCGGCCAGATTGTCCATGGCCTTTTGCGGGGTGACCTCTCCGGAGAGGGTCTCACCGATGTTCTGCCACCACAACTGGGCCATCTTCGGGTAATCCGGCACGTTGGTGCCGGTGGGGGTCCAGGCCACGCGGGCCGGGCTCTTGTAGAACTCCACCAGACCGCCGAGCTTGGGCGCGATCTTGGCCATGGCCTCGGAGGTCACGTCGGAGTTGCGGATGGGGGTAAGCCCCACGATGGTCTTTTTCAGCGAGGTGGTCTTGGCCACGCAGAACTGGGCGTACAGCCAGGCGGCCTTCATGCGGTCCACGGGGGTGCTTTTCAGGAAGGTCCAGGAACCGCAATCCTGATACCCCAGCTTCATGCCTTCTTCCCAGTACGCGCCGTGGGGGGACGGGGCCATGCGCCACTTGGGCGAGCCGTCGGCGTTGACCACGTCAAGCCCGGGCTTGATCATGTCGGCGGTAAAGGCCGTGTACCAGAAGATCTGCTGGGCGATATGCCCCTGGGCGGGAACCGGGCCGGACTCGTAGAAGGTCATGCCCAGGGCTTCGGCCGGAGCGTACTTCTTGAGCCATTCCATGTATTTTTCCATGGCGTAGACAGAGGCCGGGGCGTTGGTGGCGCCGCCGCGGGACACGCTGGAGGCCACGGGACGGCAGCCTTCCACGCGGAGGCCCCACTCGTCCACGGGCTTGCCGTTGGGCAGGCCCTTGTCGCCGGTGCCAGCCATGGACAGCCAGGCGTCGGTGAAGCGCCAACCGAGGTCGGGGCTTTTCTTGCCGTAGTCCATGTGGCCGTACACGCGCTTGCCATCGAGCTCCTTCACCTTCTCGGTGAAGAACTCGGCGATGTCTTCATAGGCGGACCAGTTGACCGGCACGCCCAACTCATAGCCGTAGATCTCCTTGAATTTGGCCTTCAGCTCGGGGCGCTGGAACCAGTCGTAGCGGAACCAGTACAGGTTGGCGAACTGCTGGTCCGGGAGCTGATACAGTTTGCCGTCCGGGCCGGTGGTGAAGGACGTGCCGATGAAATCCGGCAGGTCCAGGGTGGGCAGGGTCACGTCCTTGCCGTCGCCCTTCATGAAATCGGTCAGGGACACCACATGGCCGTAGCGGAAGTGGGTGCCGATCAGGTCGGAGTCGTTGATCCAGCCGTCGTAGATGTTCTGGCCGGACTGCATCTGGGTCTGGATCTTCTCGATGACGTCGCCTTCCTGGATGAGGTCATGGGTGAGCTTGATGCCCGTGATCTCGTAGAAGGCCTTGGCCAGGGTCTTGGCTTCGTATTCGTGGGTGGTGATGGTTTCCGAGACAACCTTGATCTCCATGCCCCGGAAGGGCTTGGAGGCCTTGATGAACCATTCGAGCTCTTTGAGCTGCTCTTCCTTGGACAGGGTGGACGGCGTGAATTCCTGATCCACCCATTTTTTGGCCGCCTCCATGTACTTGGCGTCGTCGTCCGCCGCCGCCAGGCCCGTGACCATAAAAAGCATCACGGCGAGGAAGCCGATGCACAGCGAGGCCTTCCCCAATTCGCCACGTCGTAATCCTCTCATCTGCCGTACCTCCGGTTAAACGTTTCCTGCCGCTCCACATCGCAAAACGTCTGTCCAGGCCAAGCGAGACCGGGGCTCATCCGAAACGCAGGACGCCGCCGAGAAAGGCCAGGGCCGTGGCCAGGGCATACCAGAGACTGACTTCGGACAGGCCGATAAAGGCCAGTAAAATATAGCATCCGCCGAGAAGCCCGACGAAAAGCCTGTCTCCCCGGGTGGTGGCCATGGGCAGAAACCCCTTGCGCTCTATGGTGGGAGAGAGCACCTGCCACACGGTCATGACGACCAGGGTGCAGCCGATGAAGATGAAAAAAGAGGCCGTGATGGGGGTCCATTCCATCCAGGTGAGATCCATTCCCCGCACTCCTTCGTTACGCGCTCAGGACAGATGGCCTGATCTACTCGTTCCCATGGCTGCGGAGGCCGCAAGCCGTTTCCCTTCCCCGACGCGACGGATCAGACCCGGCCCAGGGCGAAGCCCTTGGCCATGTAGTTGCGCACGAACCAGATGACGATGGCCCCGGGGATCATGGTCAAAACCCCGGCGGCGGCAAGGCCCCCCCAGTCCATGCCGGCGGCGCTGATGGTCCGGGTCATGGTGGCGGCGATGGGCTTGGCGTTGACCGTGGTCAGGGTCCGGGCCAATAAAAGTTCAACCCAGGAGAACATGAAGCAGAAAAAGGCCGTGACGCCGATGCCGGCCTTCACCAAGGGGATGAAGATGGTGAAGAAAAACCGGTGAAAGCTGTAGCCGTCGATGAAGGCCGTCTCGTCGATCTCCCGGGGGATGCCGGACATGAATCCTTCCAAAATCCAGACCGCCAGGGGCACGTTGAAGAGGCAATGGGCCAGGGCCACGGCGATGTGCGTGTCGAAAAGCCCCACGGTCTGGTAGAAGTTGAAAAAGGGCAATAAAAAAACGGCCGGGGGGGACATGCGGTTGGTCAGAAGCCAGAAAAACATGTGCTTGTCGCCCAGAAATCGGAACCGCGAAAAGGCGTAGGCTGCGGGCAGGGCCACAGACAGGGAGATGACCGTGTTTAAGACCACGTATTTGATGGAATTGATATAGCCCATGTACCAGGAACTATCGGTAAATATCATCCGGTAGTTGGCCATGGTGAAGTCGTCCGGAAGCATGCTGAAGCCGCCGAGAATCTCCTCTGTGGTCTTAAACGACATGTTCACCAGCCAATAAATGGGCAAAAGGAGAAATCCCAGATACAGGAGCAAAACGATCTGACGGCCGTTCACCTTCATTTCGCCACTCCTTTTCCGAGGTTGGTGATGACGGTGTAGAAGATGTAGCTTAGGAGCAAAATGACCAGGAAGTAGATGAGCGAGAACGCCGCAGCCGGTCCCAGATCGAACTGGCCGATGGCCATTTTGGTGAGGAACTGGCTTAAAAACGTGGTGGAGTTGCCCGGGCCGCCGCCGGTCAGGACGAAGGGTTCGGTGTAGATCATGAAGCTGTCCATGAAGCGCAGAAGGACCGCGATCATGAGCACGCCGCGCATCTTGGGCAACTGGATGAACCGGAACACGGCCCAGCGCGAGGCGCCGTCGATCTTGGCCGCCTGATAATAGGCCTCGGGGATGGCCTGGAGCCCGGCGTAGCACAAAAGAACCACCAGCGGCGTCCAGTGCCAGATGTCCATGATGACCACCGTCAGCCAACTGTCCATGGGATCGGCGGTGTAGTTGTAGGGAATGCCCAGGAGCGAGTTGAGCGTCATCCCGGACAGGCCGATGTCGGGCCGGGAAAAGACCACCCAGATGGTGCCGACCACGTTCCAGGGAATCAAAAGCGGCAGGGCCAAAAGGACCAGGCAGGCCGAGACGCGCCAGCCCTTGGAAGGCAGGGTCAGGGCCACGGCGATGCCTAGAGGGATCTCGACGGCCAGCACGGTGAAGGAATAGATCAACTGGCGTAGGAAGGCCTCATGCAGCCGGGGGTCGTGCAGCACCTCGCGGTACCATTCGGGGCCGACGAAAATCCCCTGCCCCGGGGCCATGATGTCTTGAACCGAATAATTGACCACGGTCATAAGCGGTATGATGGCGCTAAACGCCACCACCAGAAAGACCGGCAAGACCAGAAACCAGGCCTTGTTGTCGTCCCACTTCTCCACGTCGTCCCTCTCTTCGAGTTGTGAATCCCAAAAACGCGCACTGGACCACGCGGCCGTCTATTTCAGAAGCCGTCCATCGGCGAAAATCCTGGTCCACTCGTGAGGAAAGACCGCCTTGGCCGTCAGGGTGGGGATGGCCCGGCCCTCGGGCACCCGAGCCTTGACGATCACGTCCCCCATGGCGGCGGTGACGATGCGGCAATCTCCCTGGTCTTCCACCAGATTGATCCTGGCCGCGACGCCGTGATCGACCCCGGCGTCCAAAAGGCCCAGGTACATGGGCCGGATGCCGAGTTCCAGCTTCGCCCCGGTTGCGGCTGCGGCCCGGGCCTTTTCGGCCAGAACCGGGGTCAGGGGGATGCGGGAGGCGCCGGTCAAGGCCGCTTCGCCGTCCACGGTCACGGGCAGCAGGTTCATGCCGGGGCTGCCGATGAAATAGCCCACGAAGGTGTGTTCGGGGTTTTCGAAAAGATCCTGGGGCGTGCCGACCTGCACGATTTCCCCGTCGTACATGACCACCACCTGATCGGCGAAGGTCATGGCCTCCACCTGGTCGTGGGTCACATAGATGAGGGTGAGTTTGAAGCGGTCGTGGATTTCCTTGAGCTTGCGGCGAAGCTGCCACTTGAGGTGGGGGTCGATGACCGTCAGCGGCTCGTCGAACAGGATGGCCGCCACGTCGCTGCGCACCAGCCCCCGGCCGAGCGAAATTTTCTGTTTGGCGTCGGCGGACAGACCGCTGGCCGTTTGGTCCAGCACCGGCACGAGGTCCAGGGCCTCGGCCACCTCCATGACCCGGGTGGCCGTGTCCGAGGGGGACACGCCCCGGTTGCGCAGGGGGAAGGCCAGGTTCTCGCGCACGGTCATGGTGTCGTAGAGCACCGGAAATTGAAACACCTGGGCGATGTTGCGCTTTTCCGGCGGCAGCCGGGTGACGTCGGTCTCGCCGTACAGCACCCGCCCCTGGCTGGGAACCAGAAGGCCCGAGATGATGTTTAAAAGCGTGGTCTTGCCGCAGCCCGAGGGGCCAAGCAGGGCATACGCCCCGCCGTCGTCCCAGACGGTATCGATGCGCTTTAAGGCGTAGTCGTCCGGGCCTGCGGGATGCGGCCGGTAGCTGTGAGCCAGGTCGTCGAGAACGATGCGGGCCATGAAAACATACCTCGTTGGCGGAATTACATGTCTTCGAACAAGGGCGCACGCACCAGGGCGCCGTCCTGGCCGAAGATATAGAATTTACGGGGACGCACGAAAAACGGAATGGCCTCGCCGATGCGGCGCTGGTGCACGCCCTCTTCCTGGACCACCAGGGGATGGCCGTTGTAGGTCATGTGGATGAAGGTCTCGGAGCCGTTGATCTCGGCTAACTCCACCCGGCCGTGCAGCTCAATGTCCCGGGGATGCTGGCGGTGTAAAAACAGATGGTGGGAGCGCACCCCGAAAAAGTAGTCGCCAGGGGACAGGCCGAGAAGATGTCCGTCCAAGGGCACGGACAACCCGTCGCCCAGATGGGCCATGGCCTGGTCCACCCGCGTGCGCAGGATGTTGATGGGCGGATCGCTTAAAATCTCGGCCACCTTGACCGAGGCCGGACAGCGGTAGACCTCATCGGCCCGGCCGGTCTGGAGCACGCGGCCCTCGTGCATGACCACCAGGTTGCCGCCGAGCATGAGCGCCTCGGAGGGTTCCGTAGTGGTGTAGACCACGATGGAGTCCCTTTTGCTGAAGATTTCCCGTAGTTCGGTACGCAGTTCTTCGCGCAGCTTGTAGTCCAGGTTGACCAGGGGTTCGTCCAAAAGCAAAAGCGAGGCGTCCTTGACCAGAGCCCGGGCGATGGCCGTACGCTGCTGCTGGCCGCCGGACAGTTCCTGGGGCAGGCGCTCCAGAAAATGGTCGATGTGCAACACGGCCGCCACCGCGCGAACCCTGGCCACGATGTCGGCCTTGGCCATGCCGGCCAATTTGAGCGGCGAGGCGATGTTGTGGAAGACCGAAAGCGATGGATAATTGACGAACTGTTGGTAGACCATGGCCACGTTGCGTTTGCGAACGGAAACGCCGGTCATGTCCTTGCCGTTCTCGGCGATGCCGCCGCTCGAGGGGCGGTCAAGTCCGGCCATGATGCGCAAAAGCGTGGTCTTCCCAGCCAGGGTGCGGCCCAGGATGACGTTTTGCGACCCGGATTCGAGTTGCAGATCGATGTCGGAGAGATATGTCTCCCGTCCGACACGCTTGTCGACTTTCGAGATTGAAAAACTCATCCCCGGCTCCCCGCCTTCGCCTATTGAGGGGGCGAACATCTTAAAATAGCGTATTATTTCAAATAGTGAAGACTCGGTTTCGAAAAAAGGGAATACCAGCTTCAGGGCTTATTCTCAAGCGAAAATAGAAATGTTTTTGTAACAAACCGAAAATAAATGCCATACCCTTGGAGGTATTGAAAGAATTATGCACGCTGCGGCATCTGGCAGGCGGCCGCAAAGCCCCCGCAGGCAAGGGCAGACGTCTGGGAATCGAAAGGGAATGCGGCCGGACGCGCACCGGCGGCCAATCCGGAAGGGAGGCCGCCCGCCGATGCGCCCGGGATCAGTCCTGGTCGGCCACGTAATAGCTCACGTCGGCGGCCTCAAGCTTTTCGCGCAGGGCCATGGGCGGCTGGGCGTCGGTGAAAAGGGCGTCGATCTCGGTGATGTCAGCCAGACGGACCATGGCGTTGCGGCCGAACTTGGTGTGGTCGGCCACCAGAAAGGTCTTTCGGGAGTTGTCGATGATGGCCCGGGCGGCGCGCACCTCACGGAAGTCGAAGTCCAGAAGGGTTCCGTCCAGGTCGATGCCGGAGATGCCGATGATGCCGTAATCCACTTTGAACTGCTGGATGAAGTCGATGGTGGCCTCGCCGATGATGCCGCAGTCGCGGTGGCGGATGAGCCCCCCGGCGATGATCGCCTCCACATTGTCGTATCCGGCCAGGATTCCGGCCACGTTTAAGTTGTTGGTGATGACCCGCAGGCGTTGGTGGCTGTGCAGGGCCCGGGCCACCTCCTCGGTGGTGGTGCCGATGTTTATGAAAAGCGAGGCATGGTCCGGGATGTGGGCGGCGACCATGGCCGCGATGCGGCATTTTTCCTGGCGACACAGTACTTTGCGGTCGGAATAGGCCAGGTTTTCGGTGCTCGATTCCAGCCCCGCGCCGCCATGATAGCGATGCAACAGACCTTCCCGGGTCAGCATGTTAATGTCCCGGCGAATGGTCTGGGGCGTGACCTGAAAGGTCTTGGCCAGGGCCTCTATGGTGGCGAAACCCTTTTCACGCACCGTGGCCAGGATTTTCTCCTGGCGCTTTTTCACCGAGGCGGATTTTCCCGTGGAGTCCGGGACGGTCATCCCTGCCTGCTCCTCCGGCGCCCCCGCATGCTGTTCCTCGTGTTCCCGCTCCCGATGTGCCATGTTCGGATTCTCCGGATCGGGCGCAACCCCGCGATCCATTTTCGTTTTTGAAAAAAGGTTACTCGACTTTGTTGTTATTGGAAAAAAATGGTGACAAAAACCCGCTTCTCGGCTATTTGGTGACAGGTTTATGTGCGTGATGACAACATCCTTTTCATCATGTGCGTATCACTGCGTTTTTCTTTTCACAAGGGCAAACTGAAATCGGGGACCATCCCATGCCGGACCCCCCGGCGGCCGTCCCCGCTTCGGACGGCGGCCTCCCCCCAAGAAACCGTCGCGATCAGGCCTGTCCCGGTCGCGACGGGGGCCGCCGATACACGTCATCATTGCCAAGGAGAACCGGAGTGCGGACCACCGTGCTCATTATCGGAGGCGGCGTCACCGGCGCGGGACTTGCCCGCGATCTGGCGCTTCGCGGCGTGGCCTGCGTCCTGGTGGACAAGCAGGACGTCAACGCCGGGGCCTCGGGCGGCAACCACGGGTTGCTTCACAGCGGGGCGCGCTATGTGGGCTCGGATCCCCTGGCCGCCCGGGAGTGTCGCGAAGAAGGCGAGATCCTGCGCCGCATCGCCCCCCACTGCGTCGAGGACACGGGCGGCCTTTTTGTGGCCGTCTCCGGCGACGACGAGGCCTATGTGGCCGATTTCCCGGGGCTTTGCGCCAAAAGCGGCATCACGGCCACCGCCCTGGACGTCAAAACCGCCCGGGACTTGGAGCCCGCCCTGTCGGATCGGCTCATCGCCGCCTATGCCGTGGCCGACGCCTCGGTGGATCCCTTCAAACTTTCCCTGGACAACATCGGCCAGGCCATGACCCACGGGGCGCGTTTTCTGCCCTGGACCCAGGTGGTGGGCTTTCGCCTGGATGCGGGCCGCATCCGGGCGGCGACCCTGCGCGACACGGCGAACGGCCGGGAATACGAGCTTGAAGTCTCCCTGGTGGTCAACGCCGCCGGGGCCTGGGCCGGCCGGGTGGCCGCCCTGGCCGGGCCGCATGTGGATCTGGTTTTTTCCAAAGGAACCCTTCTGGTCACCCAAAGCCGCATCACCGACCGGGTCATAAACCGTCTGCGCCCGGCCACGGACGCGGACATCCTGGTGCCGGGCGGCACGGTGTCCATCCTGGGCACCACCTCCGTGCGCATCCCCGATCCCGACGACTGTCGCCCCTCCATCGCCGAGGTGGACCAGATCATCGACGAGGGCGCAGCCATGGTCCCGGAACTCAACGCCACCCGCTATATCCGGGCCTATTCCGGGGTGCGGCCGCTTTTCGGCAAGACCAGCGCCGGAAGCGGCGACCGGGCCGTGAGCCGGGGATTCGCCCTTCTGGACCACGCCCGGGACGGCGTGGAGAATTTCGTGACCATCACCGGCGGCAAGCTCACCACCTACCGGCTCATGGCCGAAAAGGCCGCCAATCTGGTATGCGCCAAGCTCGGGGTGGACGCGCCCTGTCTCACGGCCGCAACCGTCATGCCCCCCTACGCGGGAGGCCGCTGGACCGAGCCGGGACTGGCCCCGAAAAAATGGCTCAAGGCCACGGACCCCACGGACTCCATCCTGTGCGAATGCGAAATGGTCTCCAAAAGCGTGGTGGACGACATCGTGCGCACCATGCCCGCCGCCTCGCCGGGCACCACGCTTCTGTCCATCGGTCTGCGCAGCCGCATCGGCAAGGGCCCCTGTCAGGGCGGTTTTTGCAGCCTCCGGGTCGCAGGCCACCTCTACGACACGGAGGTGGTGCGCGGCGATCAGGGACTGTGCGAGATCCGCCGGTTTCTCGACGAACGCTGGCGGGGGGTGCATCCCATCCTTTTTGATTTTCCGCTCATGCAGGCCGAGTTTCAGGAGGCCGTGCATTGCGGGCTGTTCGGCCTGGAGCTGGTCCGCGAGGACGAAAACGGGAAGGGTAAGCCATGACCGTCCAATCGCCGCCCCGCCACGACGTGGACCTCATGGTCATCGGCACGGGACTGGCCGGCATGGCCGCCGCAGCCATGGCTCTCCGGCGCGGCCTGTCCGTGGCTCTGGCCGGGGCCCCGGGCGAGAGCCTGTTCGCCAGCGGCCTTTTGGATCTTTTGGCCGTGCATCCGGTCAAGGACGGCCGTCTTTGGGACGATCCGTTCGCGGCCCTGGCCGCCCTGGCCGCCGACGAGCCGGACCACCCCTACGCCAAGCTGTCCCGCCCGGACATCGAGGCCGCCTTCGCCGCCTTCACCGCCTTTCTGGGGGAGATCGGCCTGGACTATCACGGCCACGACGGGAAAAACGCCATGGTCCTGACCCCCGTGGGCACGATCAAGCACACCTACCGGGTTCCGGCCGGGATGTGGGCCGCCGACCACGGCATCCGGCGCACGCCACCGGCCCTTATCGTGGATTTCGAGGGATTCAAGGGATTCAGTTCCGCCCAGATCGCCCAGACGGCCGGGATTTTCTGGCCGGGGCTGGCCCATGCGCGCCTGCCCTTCCCCGGCGGCCGCCCGGCCCCCTATCCCGAACCCATGGCCCTGGCCCTGGAATCCCCAACATACCGCGAGGAACTGGCCAAGGCCCTCTCCCCCCACCTTCGGGGCAGGGAGATGGTCGGCTTTCCCGCCGTGCTCGGCATCTACCGCACCCGGGAGACCCTGGCCGCGCTGACCGAGCTTTTGGGCATGCCGGTGTTCGAGATTCCCACCATCCCCCCGGCGGTCACCGGCATCCGCCTGAAGGCCGCCTTTGAGGAGGCTATGGCCCGGATGGGGGTGGCGACGTTTTTCCAAAAACTGGTGCTCGGGGTGCGCGCCGAGTCGGGAGGCTTCGCCTGCGACGTGGGCTGGAGCGCGCCGGAGGCCGAGGTCCGGGCCAGGGGCGCGATTTTGGCCACGGGCCGCTTTTTCGGCAAGGGGCTCGTGCCCCATCGCAAGGGCGTGATCGAGGCCGTGTTCGGCCTGCCCGTGGTGCAGCCCGCCTCACGCTCGAAGTGGCACGGGGAGCGCATGTTCGATCCGGCCGGCCACGCCATAAACCGGGCCGGACTGGCCACGGACGGCCGCTTTCGGCCCCTTGGGGCTGATGGACGGCCTGCCTTCGACGGTCTGTACGCCGTGGGCGCCATCCTGGCCGGGCACGACTGGACCCGCCAGAAGTGCGGCGCGGGGCTGGCCCTGGCCACGGCCTATGCCGCCGTGGAGGACTTTGCCGGTCGGCGGTAAGACGTAGCGACTTTGGCGGTCTGGCCTGCCAGGCATCCGTGGCCGTTGCCGCGGGCCGTTTTCCGGGAGCGTCCATGAGTCTTTTCGCCATGATCCTGTGGGCCTGTCTGGCCGTGTGCCTTGGGGGCGCGGCCTGGCGCATGGCCCGCTGGCTGGCTCCGGACACTTCCCTGGCCGTTCCCGGCCTGCCGCCGTCGCGGGCCCTGGCCTCCCTTTTGCGCTCCCTGTCCTGGCCCAAGGCGTTTTCCGCCGCCCCCCGGGTGGGGCTCACCTTCCTTGTCGACATTCTGCTCCAGGGCCATCTGCTGCGCAAAGGCAGCCTGTGGCGCTGGATCATGCATTTCGCCCTGTTCGCCGGATTTTCCGGCCTGCTTTTTTTCCATGCCCTGGACAATTTCATCTCCCGGCCTTTTTTCCCGGGCTACGAGCCCACCCTCGCCCCCTGGCAGTTCCTGCGCAACCTCTTTGGGGCCATGGCCGCCATGGGCCTTGGCATCGCCCTGTGCCGCCGCCTCTTTGTGCGCGACATGCGGCGCACCTCGCGATTCGAGGACTTTTTCACCCTGGGGCTGATCGGCCTGATCATCGCCTCGGGATTTTTTCTGGAGGGGGCCAAGATGGTCTCCCCGGCCGCCTTCGACCGTATGGCCGCCGACTACTCTCCAACTCCCGACGCCGCCGACCTGACCGCCCTGCGCGCCTTTTGGGCCACGGAAAGCGGCATGGTCTTTCCGGTCGATAGTCTGCCCCGGGAGGCCGTCACCCCGGAGAACCTGGAAAAGGGGCGAGAGATTTCCGAAATGTCCTGCGTCCCGTGCCATTCCCCGCCCTCCTCGGCCTTCGTGTCCGCGCCCCTGTCGCGCCTCCTGGCCCCGGCCGGGGCCGGACTGACCCACGCCCTGTGGTGGGTCCATGTCCTTGGCTGCCTGTTCGCCCTGGCCTGGCTGCCCTTTGGAAAGCTCTTCCACATCCTGTCCACCCCCGTGGGCATCCTGCTGCGCGGCCTCGATCCCGGGGAGGAGGCCGCCCGGCCGAACGCCGCAGCCCCGCTCGCCCGGGCCGTGGGCCTGGACGCCTGCACCCACTGCGGCATCTGCAGCCGTCATTGCAGCGTGCTGCCGTCTTTTCTGGCCCTTGGCACGCCGGAGATCCTGCCTTCGGAGAAGCTTTTGTCCATGCGCCGCCTGGCCGGGAAATCGGGAAAGCTCACCCCGGCCGCTCTGGCGGCCTTCTCCGAGGGCGGCTTCGTCTGCACCGAGTGCATGCGCTGCACCGTGGTCTGCCCCTCGCGCATCAACCTTCAGGATCTGTGGCTGGTCTCCAAACGGGAGGCCGCCCGGCTGGGCCATCCGGAACTGGCCGTGCGCCTGCGCAGCTATGGTCCCGAGGTCTGGGAGAAGCTGGCCCGTCGGGCCCGGCCCGTGGCCAGAACCCTGGCCGCCTCTCCCTCGCTTCTGGACAATCCCGAGACCTTCGCCTGCTGCGTGCAATGCTCGATGTGTACCGGGGTGTGCCCCATTTTTCGCCTGCCGGACATCCCGGCCGCCGAGGTGGACGTCAGTCCCCACCAGCTCATGAATCTGGTGCGCATGGGCCTTGCCGACCACGCCCTGGCCGCCAATTTCTTGTGGAACTGCACCACCTGCTACAAATGCCAGGAACACTGCCCCCAGGGCATCCGGGTGGCCGACGTGCTCTACGAACTGCGCAACCTGGCCCATGCCAAGGTAGAGGCGGCGGCCCGGGCCGGACTTTTGGACGACTTGGCGGCGCGCCCCCAGGCAAAGGGGGATGCCCCATGACCTACGCCTGGTTTCCCGGCTGCCGCATCCCGTTCCATCTCCCCGGCTACGGACGCCAGTCCCTGGCGGTGCTGGCCGCCCTGGGCCTGCGCCCCGTGGAGATGGAATTCAACTGCTGCGGCTATCCCGTGCGCCACCAGAGCCTTTTCGCCTCGGTGCTCTCGGCGGCCCGGGCCCTGGCCGTGGCCGCTCGGGCCGGGCACGACATCCTGACCCCGTGCAAATGCTGCTTCGGACATCTGCGCTTTGCCCAGGTCGCCTTGTCCGAGCGCCCGGACCTGCGGACTGCGGTCACGGACGCCCTGCGCCCCGAGGGCCTGCGTGACGACCCGGACCTGACCGTGACCCATCTGCTGCCGGTCCTTGCCCGGGAGGTGGGCCTGGTGGCCGTTAAAAAGGCCGTGATCCGCCCCCTGGCTGGCCTTCGCGCGGCGGCCCACTATGGCTGCCATGCGCTGAGGCCGTCCCCGGTGACCCGCTTCGACGATCCGCTGTCCCCCACGATTTTTGAGGATGTGCTCACGGCCATGGGATGTGTCCCCGTGCCCTGGACGCTTCGCCTGGAGTGCTGCGGGCAGCCGTTGGCCGGGAAAAACGACCGCCTGGCCATGGCCCTGGCCCGCAGCAAATACGATTCGGCCCTGGCCGCCGGGGCAGACGTCCTGGTCACGGCCTGCACCTATTGCCAGATGCAGCTTGGGGCCCAGGCCTTGTCCTGCGAGATGGCCACGCCGGGCATCGGCGCATCGCCGCCGAGGCCGGAATCGCCCCTGCCCGTGACCCCCGTGTCCGACCTTTTGGGCGCGGCCATGGGACTGTGGCCCCTTGGGGACCGCCTCGCGCCGCCAAAGGCCGGAGGCTGATCCGGGGGCACGGGGAAACCTCCCCGCAGGGCTTGCCTGCAGGGCGATGATCAGGGACAAGGAAGCAACCGCCCTCCGGGGCGACACACGAGAAAAAGGAGCGCAACATGGGTGGATACATCGGGGCCGTGGACCAGGGAACCACCTCGTCGCGGTTCATCATCTTCGACGCCGCCGGGCGCATCGTGGCCATGGACCAAAAAGAGCATCGCCAGATATTCCCCCAGCCGGGCTATGTGGAGCACGATCCCATGGAGATCTGGGAAAACACCCAGGAGGTCATTGCCGGGGCGCTCCGCAAGTCCGGGCTTGGCGGCGCAGACCTGGCGGCCCTGGGCATCACCAACCAGCGCGAGACCGTGGTGGTCTGGGACCGGCGCACGGGCCGCCCCTACTCTAACGCCATCGTCTGGCAATGTACGCGCACCCGGGACATCTGCGAGGAGCTGATCAAGGACGGCGGGCCGGATCGCTTTCGGGCCGCCACGGGGCTGCCCGTGGCCACCTATTTCAGCGGCCCGAAGATCAAGTGGATCCTCGACAACGTCCCCGATGCCCGACGCGCCGCCGAGGCCGGGGAGGCGCTTTTCGGGACCATGGAGTCCTGGATCATCTGGCGGCTCACGGGCGGCCCCCGGGGCGGGGCCCATGTCACCGACGTGACCAACGCCAGCCGGACCATGCTCATGGATCTCAAAACCCTGGCCTGGGACCAGGACATCCTCGACGTGCTGGGCATCCCCCGCCAGGGCCTGCCGCGCATCGTGCCCTCCAGCGACGGGGCCTCCTGGGGGCCGACCATGGAGGACGGCCCCCTTGGCGCCAGGGTGCCGGTGTGCGGCGCCCTGGGCGACCAGCAGGCGGCCCTGGTGGGCCAGGCCTGCTTCGAGCCCGGCGAGGCCAAGAACACCTACGGCACGGGCTGCTTTCTGCTCTTAAATACCGGCACGACGCCCATCCCCTCCCGCCACGGCCTGATCACCACCCTGGCCTACCAGCTCGGGAACAACGATCCGGTCTACTGCCTGGAAGGGTCCGTGGCCATCGCCGGGGCCTTGGTGCAATGGGTGCGCGACAACCTGGGCCTGATCAAGGCCGCCCCGGAGATCGAGCGGCTGGCCATGCATGCCGAGGACAACGGCGGGGTGTACATCGTGCCCGCCTTTTCCGGGCTTTTCGCGCCCTATTGGCGCTCGGACGCCCGGGGGGCCATCGTGGGGCTGACGCGCTACGCCAACAAAAACCACATCGCCCGGGCCGTGCTTGAGGCCTGCGCCTACCAGACCAAGGACATCGTGACGGCCATGAACAAGGATTCGGGCGTGGAGCTCAAAAAGCTCAAGGTGGACGGCGGCATGGTGCACAACGAGCTTTTGATGCAGTTCCAGGCCGACATCCTGGACGTGCCGGTGATTCGTCCGGTGGTGTCCGAGACCACCTGCCTAGGGGCGGCCTATGCCGCCGGTCTGGCCGTGGGGTTCTGGCGCGACACCACGGAATTGTGCAGGAACTGGGCGGTGGACCGGACATGGGAGCCGCGCATGGCCGCCGCTGTCCGGGATGCGGGCTATCGGGGCTGGAAAAAGGCCGTGGAGCGCACGTTGGACTGGGTGGAATAGACCGATTTTTTGCGTCAGAACATGCAGGGACCGGTCCGGCGCGAAGCCGACCGGTCCCTTTCGATTCTAGGCGTTGCCGATTGTATTGGTCTGAAAATCGAGGCGCAAAATATAAATGCAAAAATATTGCATTTATCGTCGCGCCGGGGTATCTTTGGAGTCACATGTACGGTTACTCCACCATGTAAGGACAGTCCCATGAAACGTATCCTACGTAGTCTCCTGCTCGCCGTGGTGCTCGCAAGTCTCGTCGCGTGCCAATCCTCCAAACAGAAGGCGCATGAATTGGCCGAAGAAGCCGTTTACAAACCGGTGGAATACAAAAACGCCTCCATACCCGGACCCGGGATCGTGGTGTTGCCCGGAGAGATGAAAAGCGCCAACGCCACGTTCGCCCAGAAGATTACGGACAACAATATCCGTGACTTCGCGGAACTGGAGCTGTCCAAGGCAAATTTCCGGATACTGGAGCGGGCCGACGCCCAGGAGTTCTTCAATGAATTCGCCCTGGCCGCCAACCTGGGCGACGCAGAAGCCCTGGCCATCTTCAGGAAGGGCCGGTTCAAGGCCACCAATTGGCTGGTGGCCTTCGACGTGCTCAAGGCCGAACCTGTGGCCGACGTGAAGCAGAATGTGGACGGGAGCACCCTCGGCGCCCTCGTGGGCCTGGGATTGACCCTGGCTGGCAGTTCCGACGCCGGACGCATCGCCGGAACCACCATCGCCTCCATCAAGGGCAACGACAGATCGGTCATCTGGAACGTGGGCCTGCGCTACAAGATCCTGGACGCCAACACCGGCATGCAGGTGGCCACGGGCTATTTCGAGGACAAGCTGGAGATCAAGGCCTCCATGCAGAGTTTTCTGGGGGCCACCCAGGCGCAGAGTTCGGCCGCGACCCTGGACACCCTGGTGCAGCGACTGGTGCAGAAAGCCGTGCAGGAGATCGACGGTTCGTACAAGACCGCCCAGGCCACGGATGCGACAGGGGACGCCGGACCGGAGCCCGAGCCCAAGGGAAAGAAAAGCAAGGCCGCCGCACCCAAGACCAATGCGGCCAAAGAGAAAAAAATCATCGCAGAATATCAGGCCAAGGCCGCCGAACACAAGAAGCAGAAAGACGCCGATGCGGCCATGGTCGCCATCAAGGGGTATTTCAACGCCATTGCCCAGATTGACCACAACGCCCTTCTCGTCTGCACCTGCACCTCGGTGCACCAGGAGGTGGAAAAGGGCATGGAGCCTCTGTACAAGCTGGCCGCCAAAACCCCTGAATGGCGCAAGTATCTGACTCTGGACGTTTCCAAAGTGAGCTACGAAATCGTGGATCAGCAGGATGCAAGCTGCAAGATCAAGGTCGGCGGAGAGATGTCCGTCACGGTCGGCAAAGAGACGCCGAAAGTGACGCCGCAAAACGAGGAATACACCCTGACCAAGGAAAACGGCCGTTGGAAGATCTGCACCGCCCATTTCATCTAAGGCGCGGGGCCGGTCGTTTCCCGCACCCAGCCGCAAAAAAGCCCAGGACGCCCCGCGAACCGGAACACGTCCTGGTCGCGGGGTGTTGTTTCGGGTGGGATCGCAACGCGAACGGGGACGGCGGCGAAGCGCCAGACATGTCCTGGCAGGGACGGGCTCGCGACGGGCGGTTTTTCAGATGTCCGGAGAGGCTGGGGGCGGCGAGGGGTCCGCGCCGGGGGCAAGGTCCGGAGGCGGGGCGTTCTTCCCCTCCTTCAGGATGTCGAGGTATTCCAAAAAATGGCGGCATTCCTCGAAATCCGGGTTCATGCGCAAGGCCTTCTCCAAAAATCGCCTGGAGACCTTGGGATTTCCCTTCTCAAAAAGCGTGCGGGCCATGTTGTAGATAAGGTGTTCGTCGTCCTTGCTGAGCTGATAGGCCCGGGCGTAGTATTTCATGGCTTGGGAATACATGCCGCGCTTGCGCATCTGGATGCCGAACTCGTTGAACAGGTGCTTGTGTTCCGTCTGGAACGCCGCCTCCAGGCGGACCAGCTTGCGGAAGACCCGTTCGGCGTTCTCCACCTCGTGGCGTTCCAGATAGGTGAGCCCCAGGCCGAAGGTGGCCCGGACATGCTCCTCGTCAAGCTCCAGGGCCGTCTGATATTCGAACTCCGCAGAAAACAGTTCGCTGCGCTCCCGGTGCCTGTCCCCCCGCTCCACGGTCTCTTCCATGCGGCGCATGATGGGCACGACCTTGTTCATGTAAATGGAGGGTTCGGGGATGTATTGCCGCAGCAACTCCTCGCGTTTGAGGATTTTTACGGGGCCTGAGGGCAAAAAATTGCGGTTGAGGCGCTGGGTGCTGAAATCCCCATCCTCCTGCTCCTCGGCCATGACGAAAATCTGTTGACGCACCCTCCGACGGGAACCGCCAAAGCCAAGATAGTGCGAAGACTCGGTGGAAAAAACGCCCCGCAGGCGTTTGGCTGGGATGTCGTCCGTCATTTCGGCCTTGTCGGCATGTGGGACTCGCGATTACAAGTTCACGGCGAACGGCCCGGCGCATTGCCGTACAGCCCTGCGGGGATGGCTGTGTTGACACGAAAAATGGCGCGGGCATAGTATGGTGGCGGGAACGCGTGCACCGCGCGAAAACCTTGCCGGACCCAGGGTCCGGGACAGCGGGAAACACCAGGGAAAGCCGCATGAAAATACGCCGAAAGGCTGAAATGTCAATAATCGCAAGGCCCCAAGAGCTTTGTCCCCATGCATGTCAATGAATATCCGATATTGATCGACCAATTGTGCCCGGGGCTCTTCGTGCGTCTGGAAACGACCTCGGACATCGGCGCCCTCCCCAAAAAGGCCTTCAAGATCACCAACGAAAGTCAGATCGAGGAGATCCGGCGGCTGGGCATACGCCACGTCATCTGCATTTCCGACAAGTCCGACCGGCTGCCCATTTCTCTTGAGGAGCTGGACAAGCAGGCCTCCCCCGGCCGTTCGGGACGACCCGTCAAGGCCTTCAAGACCCCGGTGTCCCTGGAGCTTTTGGGGCTCAAGCGGGAAACCATCGCCCGCAACAAAGAACGCCGCGACCGCTTCGCCTCCTGCGAAAAGCGGTACGAGGAGGCCGTCTCCCAGGTCATCGGCGTTTTGAAAAAGGCGGCCAAGCCGTCGGATGCGGTGCTGGACGCGGCCCGGGGTATGGTGTCCTCCCTGGTGAACACCTTTTTGTCCGATCTCGACGTGGTGGTCAGCCTCATGACCACCAAGCCCCGGGAGGAGACCCGCAACTATCACGCCTTAAACGTCACCGTGTTGTCCCTGATGCTGGCCCGGGAGCTCGGGCTCGGCAAATCCCAGATGCACGACCTGGGCATGGGGGCGCTTTTTCACGACGTAGGCAAGGGCCGCGTGCCCATCCAGCGTTTCTCCAAAGGCAACATGACCACCCTAAACCGGGTCGTGCGCGAATATTACCGCGAGCATCCGGTGCTTGGGGCCAAGATCGTCTCGGCCTTCCCGGACTTTCCCCCGGCGGCTCTGGATGTGGTGCTCAAGCATCACGAGACCCTTGACGGCCAGGGGTTTCCCTCCGGGCTTACGGCCGAGAACATTCCGGTTCTGGCCCGCATTGCGGCTGTGGCCGACGCCTACGACACCCTGTGCAACCGCCGGGACGAGGTCGGCTTCGCCACGCCGCATGAGGCCCTTAGGGCCATGTACGGAAAAAAAACCAGCCTGGATCAGATGCTTCTGGCCTCGTTTATCCGCAACATCGGGGTCTATCCCCCGGGGAGCATCGTGGAGTTGTCCAACGGCCTGACCGGCATGGTGGTGTCCTCCAGCCCCAAGGCCTCGTTTCGGCCGAGCGTCCTGGTGCATCATCCGGACATTCCCCGGAAAGAGGCCCTGCTCATCGACCTGACCATTGAGGAGGATCTCAAGATCATCCGGGCCCTGCGCCCCGAAGACCTGCCCCGAGAGGTCTTCGCCTACTTGAATCCCGTGCGGCGGGCCAACTACTACGTGGACACCCTGCCACCGGCCTAAGGCGCAGCGTCCAGCCGTTTTCACCCAAACCCCAGGCTTTTGGCCATGCCCACGCCGCCCCTCGACATCCTCACCGGCATCCTGCGCCGGGCGCTTTTTTCCCTGGCCGGGCCGGACTATACCGCCTTATCGCCCCTGATCCGCCAGGCCATGGCCTTTCTGGAACACGAAGACCCCGGCGTCCCGGCCACCCAAGGATACGCGGCGGATGTGGCCTCGCTGACGGCGGCCATGATCGAAGACTCCCATTCCCCGGGATTTATCAAGTCGGGTTTGGAAATTCTTTTGCGCCTCGGATATGCCGGGGAGTCCCTGGCCCTGTCCTTCGCCTGCAAGGACATTGTTTCTGGCGAACATCTCAGGGCCATTTTAGGCGCTCTGCCAGTTGAAGCGAAACTGCTTTTAGCCAACGCCATCCTGCGTTTTCCCCGTAGCGGACGTCCGGAGTTGCAACGCTTCGCCCAACATGCCCTGGAAGCGGCCATCGACCAAAGTCCCGACGACATTCTGGTCCTCCTGGACACCCTGCATCTGCGCGGCGAGACGCCCTGCCTGCCCCTGCGCGACGAATGCCTGCATGGACGGCTGGGGCAATGGCTGGAACGGCTGGTCAAGATGGACCTGTATCCGGAACAGGTGGCCTTTTTGTCCCGCATGGCCGCCGCCCTGCGCAGCGGCGATCTGGCCGAGTCCCTGTTGCGCAACGCCGCCGGACTGCCCGACGACACCTTGGCCAACCTGTGCCGGGCCCTGGCCGATCAGCCCTGCGCCGCGCCTCCCGAGGTGGCCGCCACCCTGGCGGAACTGCCCGCATTGTCCGACGACGACCCCCGGACCACCCTGGCCGTCCTGGAGGCCGTCAGCCGCATGGACCCGGCCCGGGCGGCCGAAATGGCCGCCGCCCTTTACGCCGGTCGCGCCTCCTTGCGCCGCTGCCTGCTGGTGGTCCCGGTTTTTTTGTTGCGCCCCCAGTTTCCCGTTTTCATCCGCGCCCTGCCGGAACCGCTTCGGGCCGTGTTTCTCGGGGAATTCCTCTTTTTTCTGGCCCGAAGCGGGGATGAGCGTTTACAGGCGCTTTTGGAGGAGACCCGCCGCAGCCATGGCCTGCGCCCCGACGATCTGCCGCCGCTTTTCACCGCCCTGGAGCGCGAAGGGGAGGCGGCCGACCGGTCCATGCCTCCAAAGCCCCGGCGCGTCCGGGTCGAACCCCTGCCGGAGCCCGAGGCCGAAAGCCTGCTGGGCAAGCTCAAATCCCTTGTCGGATTGGAAAAGGCGGCCTCCAGCGGGGAGATGAAACCATCGGTTCTGGACGCCCTGAAAAACGGCGGCGAACTTGTGGGCACGGCTGTGTCGGGCGTGGCCCGGCCGGGGATCGAACTGCGCGATGTGGTGTTCACCAAGGCCAACCTGGACTGTGTGGATCTTTCGCGGTGCGTGCTGAGCCGGGTGGTCTTTCGCGACTGCCGCCTGAAAAAGGTGGACTTCACCCTGGCCCGGATGGCCGGGGTGCGTTTCGAGGCCTGCCGTCTCGACCTGTGTCGGTTTTCCGGAATTTCCGCCAAGGGGCTCGTCTTTTCCGGAAGCGACCTGTATCGGGCATGGCTCGACGACGCCGAGATCAGGGAACTGCGCGTGACGGGTTGCGCCGTGCATGAAGGGGACTTCTACGGCTTGCGCACGGCGGACTTCGAGGCCTCGCGCACCCTGTTCGCCATGGGCGACTTCACCCAGGCCGTGTTTTCCCGGGCGAGGTTTTTCGGGGTGGACCTGGAGGACTGCGTTTTCGCGAAAACCGTCTTCGACGGCCTGGCGGCCTCGGGATGCCATGTTCGCGGCACGACGCTTTCCGACTGCACGTTTTCTTCCCTGCACACCGACGAACCCGCCCTGCTTTCGGCCCACCGCCTGTTCGTCCGCAATCGCCTGATGAACCTGGCCGTCGCCCCGCAGCCCGCCGTGGAGCCGGTGCGGCCAGGCGGCGACGACCTGTCGTTGGCCACCCGGCTGGTGGAATCCTGGTGCTTCGACATGGAAACGGTGCATCGCCGGGTCGCCGTCCTGACCCACAACCGCCGCCGCCTGGACTGGGCCCTGGAAAAGCTCGGCGAGCCCGATGCGGATTTTCTGCGCTGCCTGCCAAGCCTTGTGGAATCGCCCCGCACCTGGACCTCCAAGGGCTGGGTCGCGGCGGTTCCGGGCCGAATCACAGGGCACCATCCAAGTTTTTCGGCGTTTTCGGCCATGCGCCACATCATGGGCGAGGCCTGCCCGCCGTTTTCCCCCGTCCAAAACGCCGTGACCATCCTCGGGCTTTTCGCCATGGGCAGCCTGGGCACCGTGGCTCAGGGGCAGGCCTCGGATCTGGACATCTGGGTCTGCCTGGCCGACGAGGACGCCTCCCGGCGTCAGATCGACCGCTTTCGCAAGAAAATGGACGGACTCCGGGCCTTGGCCGCCTCGCGCAACATCGAGGCCCATTTTTTCGTCATGACCGACGCCGACATCAGGGAGAATCGCCTGGGGCTTGGGGATGAGGAGCAATGCGGCCAGGCCCGGGCCATGCTGCTCAAGGAGGAGTTTTTACGAACGGCCCTGTTTCTGGCCGGGTGCAAGCCGGCCTGGTGGTTCGTCGCCCCCGGGATCGGCGACGAGGTCTACGCCCGGACCCTCGACCGGCTGACGCGCCATGGCGCTCCGGCCGCCACGGACATCCTGGATACGGGCAACGTGCGGCGTGTGGAGGACGAGGCCATCCTCGGGGCCTCCCTGTGGACCATTGTCAAATCCCTGGAAAACCCCTTCAAGTCCATCATGAAGTTTGCCCTGCTGGAAAAATATCTGGATGGAAACGCCCAGGGGACGCTTTTGTGCGAACGGATCAAACGTCGGCTGTTTGCCGGGCGGACCACCCTTTTCGACACGGACCCCTACGTCCTGCTTCTCGACGAGGTGCGGGCCTTTCACGAGGCCCGGAACCACCGCGAGGCCCTGGCCCTTTTGCGCATGGCCTTCATCCAGAAAACCGGCATCGACCCGCAGGATCCGGGAAGCATGACCCGCCAGGACCAGCCCGGGCAAAGCGGCGGGGAAGGTCTGTTTCGGGCCGGATACTTTTTTGATCTGGACGAATGCCGGGCCGTCCGGCAGTCCTCGGAAACGGCCGCATCCGAACCAGCGGGATTTGGCGGCATCGCCGAACTGACGGCGGCCGGAAAACACATCGCGGATTTTCTTTTCGGAACCTACGAGCGGATTCGGGAGCGCCTTTCCATTGACGAGACCGACCACGCCGCAGAACCGGACAGGCGCGATCTGGCCGTCTTCGGGCGGCGCATTCTCAGCCGTTTCGGCGCGCGCAAAAACAAGATCGGGCGCATCCCCTTCGTGCGGCCGCCGAATGGACTGCTCCAGTCCTTGGAAATCCTTTACGACGAACAGGAACACGGATTTTCGGCCCGGGGGGAATGTCGCAGCCCCGATGGCCGAAAGGCGCCGGAATACATCCGTTCCGAGCGATCCCTGGAGCGGCTGGCGGCATGGCTGGCGGCCAACGGCATCCACTCCCCCGGGGTCTACCTCAAGGCCGCCACCGTCAAAGCCCCCTTGTCCGTACCCGACATTCAGGGGCTCTTTGCGGCCCTGGCCGCAGCCTTTCCCGTCAAGGACACCTTTTCCCCGCCCCTGGCCGAAGGGTTGGCCCCGGAACGCATCACCAGGGCGCTCCTCGTGATCAATCTGCATAGGCCCCGCGAGGAAAAAGACATCACGGAGGTGGGGTTGTACTATTCCACCAACTGGGGGGAGCTTTTCTTCGTGGAGGGAACCCAGGCCCTGGGCCTTTTGGAGCCTGCCCCCCACGACTTCGTGCGCTACAATACCGGGCTTGATGTGGACCCCCTGGCCCGCATCGAGACCTTTGTCCCGGCCAAGGCCGCCTGCCCCAGGCTCAACCTGTCGTTTTACGCATAGATTTTGGAGGGATCGCGGTACAGCCTGGCCGCGTCGAATCCCGCCCTGGCCCGGTTGAAGAACCAGTAGAAGCCCGGCAACACAACGCCCCGGTTGCCGATGGCGTCGAGGCCCAGATGCCAGGCCATGCCGCATACGGCCATGCCCAGCAGGGACGACCCTGCGGCCAGGGCCGCAATCCCGCCCAGAATGATCCATTCCCAGGCATGCAACACAAGGTACAGCCGGTTTAAGCGGGCCTCGTTGCAGCTTTGGAAGAAATCCCGCAGGCCGTACCAGCCGCCCCGGCACAGCACATAATCGGCCAGGTGGTCCACATCGATCAGCACGCTGGCCGACGCGGCGACGGCCATCTCGAGCGGCGTCCGTCCGGCGGCGTACAAAAGAGCCGCCAGGGGAATCGCGGCGGCAACGTGTCGTGAGGCCTTCATGGCTCTTCCCTGCCCCGGGCCGCCTCCCGGCCTGTGGCGGTCAGGCGGCCGCTGTAGAGCGATATGTCGTATTCGTAGAAGCCCCGCGCCGCCAGCGATCGAAAAACGGCCAGGGCGCGGCGTTGGGGAAGCCCAAGGGACACGGCCACCTCGCCGGGCATGCGCCGGTCGGGAAAGGCATGATCTTCCTGTGCGGCCAGGGCCGCAAGCACCTGCCGTTCGTCTTCGGTCATGTCTCCACGCGTCATCTGAACGTCCGTAGGGCCGTCGCCTTTTCCTTCGTCCAGGCGGGCCGGGCCTATCCGCCGATGGCCGACATCATGCCGTGGATGGTCTGGCCCGAACCGTTTTGCTTGGCAAGGAGCTGGTAGCCCAGGGGTTTTTTGCGCAGGGCCAGGCGCATGACCCGGCCCACGGCCTCGGGGCCGAGCTTGGGGTGGCGCAGCATGGGACGCAGGCGGTACTGCTTGTCGGAAAACAGACAGGTACGAAGATGCCCGTCCGGGGTGATGCGCAGGCGGTTGCAGGAATGGCAGAAATGGTCGCTTAGGGCCGAGATGACCCCGAAGCGCCCCAGGCTGCCGTCCACGTGATACATGCGGGCCGGTCCGGAATCGCCGGGGCTGCGCTCCACGGGGGCAAGCCCGGCCAGTTCCCCGGCCTGGGCCAGAATGTCCTTTGCGGACCAGTAGTATTCCGGGCTCCACAGGGTTTGATCCCCCATGGGCATGAACTCGATGAACCGGAAATCCACGGGGTTTTGCCGGATGAAATCGAGGAAACCGGAAAGCTCGTGGTCGTTTATGCCGCGCAGGGCCACGGCGTTGACCTTGAGCAGCATGCCTGCGGCCATGACCTCGTCCATGCCCCGGCGCACGGCGGCGAAAAAATCCGAACCGGTGATCCGGGTGAAGGTGGCCGGATCGAGGCTGTCCAGGGAGACGTTGATGGCCGTGACGCCCAGGTCGCGAAGCTCCTTCGCCTTGCCGGGCAGGAAGGTGCCGTTGGTGGTCAGGCGCAGATCGACCTCCGGATGCCGCTTGAGGATGGATTCGACCAGAAAAAGAAAATTGCGCCGCAAAAACGGTTCGCCGCCGGTGAGGCGGATCTTGTTGATCCCGAGATCCCGGGCCAGGTCCACCATGGTCAGGAGTTCCTCGTAGCGCAGGATGTCGTCGTGGGGAATGTAGGGCATCTGCTCTTTGGGCCGACAGTACAGGCAGCGCAGATTGCAATGATCGGTGATCGACAGGCGCAGATAGCTGACCGTGCGTCCAAGATCGTCGGTCAGGGGGGGGGAGGCGTTCACGAAACCAGCTCCATTTCCCGGGCCAATTCCAGGTCGCGGGGGTAGTTGATGTTGAAAAAGGGTTTTGCCGCCAGGGGATCGGCCGGATCATAATCCAGATGATGCCGGATCGTCTCGGGGAACACGGCGGAAAGCCGGTACAGGCCGCTTTCGACGGCCCGGCGCAAAATTGGCGCGCCAGCCGGTTCGTACACGGCCACCAGGGACTCCACATAGCCCGTGTCCGTGCGGCGGTAGGTGGTCATAAGGGCCGTCGCCGGGCGTCTGCGCCTGGCCTCCAAAAGGTTCGTCAGGGTGTCCTGGCGCAGAAACGGCAGATCGCAGGAGACGGCCAGGATGGGGCGGCCATAGGCCTCCAGGGCCGTGAGGATGCCCCCGGCCGGACCCGTGCCGGTGACGGCGTCGGGCAACCAGGGGACGGCCACGCCGAAAGGAGCGGGGTCGCGTCCGGACACCGCCGCCTCGCCCACGACCCGGACCAGCAGCTCCACCGTGGCGGCCAAGAGCGAACGTCCGCCGATGACCTCGGCCGCCTTGTCCCGGCCAAGGCGGGTGCTTCCGCCACCGGCCAACACCACGCCCAAAACCGTGTCGAGTGTGGGAGGCGCTGCCGGGGACGGGTTGGCGGTCATAGGACGAACCTCCCTGCCGCATCGCAAAAGACCGTACACCGGTTCTCCGCCTCCCGGACGAACCCGGCCAGGGACAGGCCCCCTTCCTGGGCCAGACGCACGGCCTCGGTGGTTACGGCGGAGCGGCTGACCACCGTGCGAAACCCGGCCCGCAAGGCCTTGTCGCACATGCTGGCGGTGAACCGGGCGGACAGAAAAAGCACCAGCCCGGACAGGCTCTTGTCGGCCAGATGGGCCTGCCCGCACAGACGATCCAGGCAGTTGTGGCGGCCGATGTCCTCGGCCTGGAAAGGGAACTCTCCCGTATCCGGGTCGTAAGCGGCGGCCCGATGAAAGCACCCCGTGCCGTCCCACAATCCAGGGGCGGCGATGAATCGGCGCATAAGCGACACCACCTGCCCGGCGCTCAGGCGGCCGCCATCCGGCTCCGGCATGTTCCGGGACGGCGCAGGCACGGCCTCGAAGACGAAACGCCGCGCATCAGGGGCGACATCCTTGCCCATGGGCGCCGGAACATGGCCCGCCGGGCACATTTCCAGCCAGGCGTGCCCCAGGGCCAGGATGTCGAGATCAAGGGGCGCGGCGAAAAGACGCCTGGCCGGTCCCGGGCCGCAGCCGACCTCGATGCCCACCTCGATGGCGATGTCGTCGTCGATATGCGCGACCGCCCCGTCCCGGTACCGGCGGCACGGCAGGCTGGCGACGACGCTTTCGATGGACGCCCCGGGGCGAGTCGGCATGTTCAAAACCCCCAGGCGGAAAGCACCGGCCGGGTAAAGCCCATCTTTTGCACGGCCATGTCCAACGTCAGGGATTCCAGATCGTCCAACAGAGGATAGGAAGGCCGGTCGAATTCCCGGAAATCCGTGGTCTTGATGTAGCGCTTGCAGGTGGCGCAGGTCTCGACGCGGTAGCCCGGCTCGTCCTCGGTGGAGAAATAATCGAGCTTTTTGGCGTCGTCTTCGCCGCAAAACGGGCAGACCAGACGCCTGGCCCGGTATTCCACATGACAGAAGGAACAGGTCAGATGCCGCACGCCTTCCTTGCCCACGAAGCGGCCATGCAGCGGCGGGCTGCCGCATACGGGACAGTGGCCGTGGGTCCAGGACCGGTCCTTGGGGAAGCGGCCGTATATCGCGCTGCCGATGACCTCGAGGCCAGGCGCCAGGGCGGCCTGGACCAGGAAGGCCGGAAGCCGGGGAGCGTCGGGGGTCAGGATCTCAAGGGCCTGGAAGGATATTTCGTCTCCGGCGATGTGGGCGTTCATGGCCGCCCGGGGATCGAAACCGCCGTCGGCCAGGGCGGCGTCAATCCGAAGGATGGCCGTGCCAAGCGGGGTGTCGGTGCGCCTGATCCAGTCCGCCAGCGACGTAAAAAGCTCCATGGCCAGGGTGCGGTCGGGATTGAAACGCTCCCTGGGAAAAAGACATGCTCCGCGCAGGGCTTTTTCCACATCCAGGGGCATGTCGGCCACTTCGCGTGCGCCGCCGGACTCCAGGATGCGCCCCTTGGTCTCCATCTGCAGTTCCAATGTAGCGGACACCAGGGCCAGCAACGGCGCGGGAAAGTAGGTTTTTTTCGCCAGCGCGGCGGATTTTTTGGATATCAGCGTTTTTTCCCTTTCCAAATCGGGATTCATGAGGGCTCCTTGGTGTGTTTTGTCGAACATAAGTCAAATACCAAAAAAATCAATTCGAGTGATGGCCTTTCTCCCCCTCCGAACCAGCCGGGATGTCCATGGCGGAACAATCGGCCGATCCGGACGGCATCGGCTGGAAACGAACGCCCCAGTCCGGCACATGGAAAACGCCTTTGGGACTGCTTCGTAAAATAACAACGAGTTGATGCTCCATGCAATCGTTTTCAAAGAACAGAATTTGTCCGCGAAAAAGCTCGCTGCATATTCGCATAATGATGGCTGTGCATGCTGTTGCACATATGCATGGCCTCGAACAAGAGGAGATTACACTTGACAAGTTAAACGGTTTGGTAAATAGACACCCCACGCTTATCAAATTATTTCAAACCATTTCAAAATATCTCAACGTTGTGCGCTGGCGCGTGTTTTCATATGATTGCTTTTTCACCATAAAATAGACCTCTAATATTCGTAAAAAATTTACATAACGAGTTTATTTCATCCAGAGCTATAACAGCACCATGAAAAATTTTATCCTGTTGTCTGTATCGGCGATTGTATGTGTCTGCATTATGGAATCCGCTCTTTCCTTGTATGAAAAATATATACATTATGCCGAATACAATCCATCAGGCGATGTTATAAATCTACAAAACCTCAATTACAACGATTCAGAAATATCCAAAACAAAGCCGGACGCCGAGTTCCGGATCCTCAGTTTCGGCGATTCCTTCTGCCACGCCACGGTCTCTCCAGCCTACTCCTACAACGGTATTTTGCAATCTCGGCTTCAAGAGAAGGGCGTGGCGGCCAGGGTCGTCAATCTTGGCGAGCCCATCTCCTCCATTCCCCAATATCTCGCCACCATGAACAACTGGATGCCCCAAATCGACCACGACATGGTTCTGATCAATATTTTCGCGGTCAACGATCTCGGAGAACTGTCCCGCGACGAACTGCAAGACGACGGATATCTGAATCGCATCCTGGGCGACCTTTTTGTGGACGTCCAGACCGGACGCAAGCGTCTCGACCATGTGCCGCACATGTTCCCCTTGCGTGTTCTGGATTATCTGCACACCCTGTATTCTTATTTCCGTGACGGCGCATTCGTCCACCGTTCCGTCCCTCCGCCCTACACCCTGGCCCACGGTCCCGTCTCTCCCGAGGTCTTTGTCCGCGTGGTCGCCAACGACCTTGCCATCTGCGCCCTTGAGTCCCGCGATAGCCATGGCCCGGCCTTGGACCGCGTGGCCCAACTGGCCCGCGTCCTTTCGGACCTCAAAGCCCGGGGGAAGCGCGTCCTGATCACCATTTCACCGGGGGAGGTCCAGATCAATCCCACACTTTTTCACGAGGCTGTCGCGCGCCAAAACGCCGATCCCGCGAACTATGACCTGGATCTGCCGAACACCATGGTTCGTGAAACCATCCAGGCCGTGGACCCCAGTCTGGAGGTCTTCGACCTCACCCCACTTCTGCGGGAGGCCATGGCCCGTGGGAACAATCCCTACTATCCTTCGGACGCCCACTGGAACGTCGACGGCAACCGCATCGTCGGCGAGGCCCTGGCCGAACGGATCGGACGCCCGTAACCCCCGGACCTGATCCTGCCGTCGGGCGTATCCCCGCCCGTCCCCTTTCAGGCGATACGCGCGGTGGACAAACCTCCCCGGCGCGGATATATCATCTTCCCCTCGCTCTTACGGCTTGTCCCGATCCGTTACAAACGCCGACTATCGTCCGTCCCGGCCGTGAGCGCGCAACAGCACCGGAGGTGGCCTGTGCCTTACGACATCGGCGTGGATGTCGGCGCCGTGAGCGTCAACTGCGCCGTTCTTGATGCCGATGGCCATGTGGTCCATGAAGCCCCCTATGTCCGCCATTTCGGACAGGCCTCCCGGGTGGCGCGATCCGTCATCAGCCAGACCATGTCCCTCTTCGACCAAGGGGACGTCCGCAGCGTCTCCTTCACCGGGAGTCGTGGGGAGCGCATGGCCAAACGCCTGGGCGCGCCCCACGAGGTGGAGACCATCGCCCAGGCCACGGCCGCCGTGCATATGGCCCCCGGGGTGCGGTCCATCATCGCCATGGGCGGCCAGGATGCCGCCTTGTTCCAGATCGATTACGACGCCTCGGGATCCTGGCGGCTGGAGTCCTTCGCCATGAACGGTCCCTGCGCCTCAGGCACGGGGTCGTTCATCGACCAGCAGGCCGAACGCCTGGCCCTGTCCATGTATGGCGGCACGTTTCGCATGGATCAGGACAAACTCGACCAGGTTCTGGCCGATTTCGTGGCCCTGGGCGAACAAAGCGCCTATCCGGCCCATGTGGCCTGCCGCTGCACGGTGTTCACCAAATCGGACATGATCCATCTGCAAAACAAGGGCGAAACCCTGCCCAACATCATCGCCGGGCTGCATCACGGCACGGCGGCCAATTTCATCAGCACCATGCTGGCCGGGCGAACCCTGCACGCTCCGGTCATCTTCATCGGCGGCCCGGCCGGAAACAGCCTGATGCGCAAGGCGTTTCGCCGCTATTTCCCGGGTCTTGCGACCCCGCCCCACCACGCCAGCCTGGGGGCCGTGGGCGCGGCGCTCTGCACCCGGCTGGCCGGACGCGCAAATGCCCTGGACCCTGCCGTTTTGGCGGACAGCCGGATCGCTCCCGAAGAGGAATTCGCCCGGGCCCCCCGGCTGGCGCTTTCCCGGTCCCATTTCGATCCGGACAATACGCTTCCCGAAATCCCGGACACCCAGGGCGACCCCATCCCGGCCTGGCTCGGGGTGGACATCGGCTCCACCTCCACCAAATACGCCCTGGTGGATGCAGACGGCCGCCTCCTGCACAAAAACTACGTGCCCACCAGGGGCAAACCCATTGAGGTCGTGCGGGAGCTGCTTTCCGGACTGACCGCCGCCCTGGCGGGACGCTTCGCCCTGGCGGGCGTGGCCACCACGGGGTCGGGACGCAACGTGGCCGGGGATTTCCTCGACGCCGACCTGATCGTGGACGAGATCACGGCCCACGCCCGGGGCGCGGTGGCCATCGATCCCGACATCGACACCATCTTCGAGATCGGCGGGCAGGACTCCAAATACATCGCCATCGAAAACGGCCGTCCCACGGATTTCGTCATGAACAAGATCTGCGCCGCCGGGACCGGCAGTTTCCTGCACGAGCTGGCCAACAAGCTGGGCATCAACATCGTGGGCGAGTTCCAGGACGTGGCCCTCGGCGCGAAAAATCCCGTGGCCCTGGCCGAACGCTGCACCGTGTTCATGGAGTCCGACCTGGCCGCCCACGCCCAGAAGGGGGCCGCCCGGGACGATCTCATCGCGGGCCTGTGCTACGCCATCGTCCACAACTACCTGCACCGGGTGGTGGAAAACCGCCATGTGGGCAAACGGATCATGTTTCTGGGCGGGCCGTCGCTCAACAAGGGCATTGTGGCCGCCTTTGAAAACGTCCTGGACCGGCCCATCCTGGCGCCCAAAAACCGGGAGGTCATGGGGGCCTATGGGGTGTCGCTTCTGGTGCGCGACGCTTTCCTGCGCGGCGAGAAAAAAAACCGGCCCCGAGATATCGGCGAACTGGCCGCCACGGAGGTAAGCTTCAAGGAGACCATCTGCCGCGCCGACCCGGCCTGCGGCAACGAATGCAAGCTCAAGGTCTATCGCTTCGGGGGCCGCAAGAGCGTCTGGGGCGGCGATTGCGGGCGCTACGAGGCCCGAGTGTCCGACATTCCGGCGGAAACCGATTTTTTTGCGCTGCGCGAGGACATCTTCCGGCGGCATCTCCAGGCGGCCGGCAACGGGCATGGCCGCCCCATGGCGCCCGCCGTCGGCCTGCCCATGGCCCTGCATTCCCTGGAATGGGCGGTCTTTTGGACCACCCTTTTGACCCGCCTGGGCTTCCGGGTCGCGCCAAGCGCCAAGACCAGCCGCACCACCGTGACCGCCGGAGTGGAGTCCATGACCGCCGAGACCTGCTTTCCGGTCAAGGTCTTCCACGGCCACGTCAAAGGCCTCCTGGACGCTGTGGATTTCCTCTTTCTGCCCACGGTGGTGAACATCCCCTCACCTGTCGCCGAGGAAAAAGGGCTTTTCTGCCCCATGCTGCAAAGCTCCCGGTATCTGGTCGCCGCCGCCCTGGACATCCCGCCAGAGCGCATCATCGGGCCCACCCTGCTCCTGGCCCACGGCCCCAAGACCCTGGCCCATGCCGTGGGGAGCGCCCTGCCCGCCGGACTTCGCCCGGCTGCGGCCGCGATTCAAGGCGCGGTGAGGGCCGCCTTCGCCGCCCAAAACGCCTTCCAGGCCGATCTGCGCCAGGTCGGCCGCAGCATCCTGGATCTGCTCCCGGAGGATGAACCCCTGTGGATCGTCAGCGGCCGTCCCTACAACCTGCACGACGAACGCCTGAGCTTGGGCCTTGGCCGGTTGGCCGCCCGGCTCGGAATAAAAACCGTCCCCCTCGACCTCCTGGACGTCTCGGCCACCCCGTTGCACCGTTTTCCGCGCATGTACTGGGGGCTTGGCAGCCGCATCCTGCGCGCCGCCACCGCCACCGCCGAGACCCGCAACCGCTTCGGCGTGCACCTGGGGAACTTCTCCTGCGGCCCGGACTCCTTTCTGGAGCATTTTTACAGCCACATCATGGGCGACAAGCCCTACCTTTTGCTTGAACTCGACGAGCACAGCGCCGCCGCCGGGATGATCACCCGCATGGAGGCCTTCGCCAACGTGGTGCGTGAAAACATGCGCCTGTCCGCCATGTCCGATAAGCCCCGCCGGGAGGCCGCCCCATGACCGCTCTCCCACCCCCCTCGCTTGCGGGCAAGACCCTGCTCATGCCGAACATGTCCCCCACCGGATCGCCGCTTTTGGTGGCGGCCTTGCGGGCCTTTGGCGTCAATGCCGTGGTCATGCCCACCATGAACGGCCTCTCTCTCGGCAAGGAACTGACCTCGGGCAAGGAGTGCTTCCCCTGCCAGGTGACCCTGGGCGATGTCCTGCACTATCTTGCCCAGGAAAAAAAACGGCTCAAAGAGGCCTTTGCGGCCAAAGACTACGTCTATTTCATGCCCGAGGCCGGAGGCCCCTGCCGCTTCGGCATGTACAACACCCTGCATCGCATCGTCCTGGACCGCTTTCCGGAATTTCGCGACACGTCCATCGTCACGCTCAGCACCGACGACGGCTACGACTCATCAGCAATCTTCCCCCGCGAGGCAGCCGGTCCCTTCCGCAAGCTGGCGTTCACGGCCATGATCCTGGCCGATGTCCTGGACCGTATCGCCTGCCGGACCCGGCCCTACGAAACGGTTCCCGGCGCCGTGGACGCCTGCATCGCCGCCGCCCTGGACGACATGGGCCGGGAAATCGAGGCCTCGGGCGCGGCCCTGGACTTCTCCCCCCTGGACCGCCTGGCCGCCGAAACGGCCCAAAAAGCCGCCCGGCTCATGGACCACTCCCTGCCCCGGCGGCCCCGGGTGGGCATCGTGGGCGAAATCTATGTGCGCTCCCACCCCGGCTCCAACCAGGATCTCATCCGGACCCTGGAGGCCCTGGGCGCGGAGGTGGTCAACGCCTCCCTCACGGAATGGTTCAACTTCGTCACCCACTTAAATCGCCGCGATGCCGCCCAATCCTTCCAGGCCTGCCTCAAAGACCTGGACGTCCCCGGGCTCGCCGCCGCCGCAAAATTCCGGCTCGTCTCCCGCCTGACCATGCAGTGGCAACTCAAACGCCAACACGCCGTCTATGCCAGGGTGCTTCCCCACCTGGACATCGCCGCAGACCACGACGTGGCCCACCTGGAAACCTATCTCGACAGCGGGCGCCTCTACAGCTTCGCCATCGGCACCGAGGCCGGAATCAGCATCGCCGGGGCCCTGGCCTATGCCCATGACGCCTTCGACGGCGTGGTCAACGTCTTCCCCTTCACCTGCATGCCCAGCACCATCTGCTCGGCCATCCTCAAGCCCATGCTGCTCAAACAAAACGTCCCCTACCTGGATTCGCCCCACGACGGCTCCAACCAACCCAACCGCGACATCACCATGCGGACCTTCATGCATCAGGTGGGACGCCGCGCCGAGTTGCGGATGATGGGCGGGAGTAAGGGGTAGGCGCAGGGGGATTGGCGGGGGGAGCCCTCCGGGGGCCAAAGGGCTTCGCCCTTTGGAATCCCACGTAATCGGTTGGGGCGGAGGCACAAGGCGGATGACGGGCAACGGCGCGCGGTAAGCGGTGATGCCGTCTGAAATGTTCTTTCAGGATGCGGCGTTGGATGATTCTTGAAACGCGTCTGGTGGCATATCGTGAGACGTATCAATCCGTTTCGAGAGACTTCTTGAAATAGGCCAGATATTCCTGGTTGCCCTTGGGGCCCTTGATCTTCGACGGCGTCACGCCCACCAGTTCCAGGCCGCATTCCTGCCGGGCAAAATCCGTGACCTTGGCCACGGCCTCGGCCTGATCCTCCTCGCGGCGCACCACGCCCTTGTCCGTGCGCTCCGGCCCCAGCTCGAACTGGGGCTTGATTAGCGCCACCACCTCGCCGCCCGGCCGCACAAACGCCAGACACGGCGGCAGCACCAACGTCAGCGAGATAAACGATACGTCCAAGACCAAAATGTCCACAGCCTCGGGCACAAGATCCGGCCCGGCATGCCGTAGATTCACCCCTTCCAGCACTACCACCCGGGCATCGCCGCGCAGCTTCTCATGCAACTGCGAATGGCCGACATCCGCGGCATAGACGCGCACCGCGCCATGCTGCAACAGGCAATCCGTGAAGCCGCCCGTCGAGGCCCCGGCATCCATCCCGACTTTCCCCGCAACCTCAATCCCAAACGCCTCTATGGCCGTCAAAAGCTTATACCCGCCCCGGCTGACGAACCGCTCCGCCTCGCTGACCTCAAAAACAACCCCCTCCCCGAACTGGCGGCCCGGCTTGTCCACGCGCTCCCGCTTCTCCCCGGACGCCACCCACACCTTTCCGGCCATGACCAGCCGCTTGGCGCGCTCCCGGGAGTCGCACAACCCCTGCTCCACCAGCCATTGATCCACCCGTTCTTTCCGCTTGGCCATGCTCGCCCCCTGTTGCCGGGGAGAGGCCGCGTCGCGCGGCAGGGCCGTGTACGCCTCGGCCGACTTCCTGTATACTTCCCT
>NZ_JAZHDB010000065.1:0-25127 GCF_036584575.1 Desulfolutivibrio sp. | reverse complement strand
CCCGGGCGGGGTTCGGGGCGGCAGCCCCGACGCAGTGCGGGGCGGCAGCCCCGATGCCGTGCGAGAGGGGGGGTTGCCGGGCGGCGGGGGGTGGTTTATCAACGGGCCTCATTTCGGGACATCTGGGAAGGGAGGCCGCCATGGGCAAGATCATTCGGGAAAAGCTCGACGTCACGCCGGGTTTCGACATGTTGCATTATATGGAGATCGCGGATCTGCCGCGCATGGAGCAGGAAGAGGCGGACAGGCTTGCCGCCCGGTTTGAGCAGTGGGCCCCGGCCCTTCGGGCCTACCGTTTCGACCTGGGCCGTCGCAAGGGCTATGTCCTGATTTTTCTGGAAAAAAGCATTGAGGACGAGGTTGAGCAGGCCTGGCAGATATCGCCTTCGGACGGCTTTTCCCTGCACAACCTGGCCATCGCCCTGGTCATGGGCGCGGCCGCCCAGGTGGTGCCCGAGGTGGCCGACGGCGGCTGTGCGCCGCTTCCCAGCCCGGATCGGGACATGCTGCGCCAGTTCAAGTTCCTGGATCTGGAATGGAACCCGGCCGGGACCGTCAACCGGCAGTACGCCGTCTTCACCCCCATGCCCTACGCCGGGGGCTGCGGGGTGTGCATGCTTCAGGAATCCTGCCCCAAACGCCGCCCGTAGCGCCAAAGGGCAGCCTTTTCCGGTTGTTTTGCGCGATCCAGGCCGGGAAACGACCTTGAATGTTCCCCCGGTTTGCTGCAAACTCTTCTCAAAAGGGCCGTTGGCCCGTAACCGTGGGGTGGAAGATATGCGCGTTCTGGTCGTGGAAGATGATTTCACCAGTCGGAAGGTATTGCAGAAAATCCTCACGCCCCACGGCGAGGTGGACATTGCGGTCAATGGTCTGGAGGCCGTGGAGGCGTTCGAGGCGTCTTTGCGCGAGGATCGTCCCTATGACCTGATCTGCATGGACATCATGATGCCGGAGATGGACGGCCAGGAGGCCCTGAAAAAGATTCGGGCATTGGAACGGGGGCAGGGCGTCAATCCTGTCGACGAGGTCAAGGTGATCATGACCACGGCCCTGGACGATCCCAAAAACGTGGTCGAGGCCTACTACAAGGGCGGCGCCACCTCATATGTCCCCAAACCCATCGACAAGCACATGCTGCTGCATCTTCTGAAAAACCTGAACCTCATCGAATAGCCTCCCCGCCACCCGAAGTTCCGGCCCGACGGCGACCCGCTCAAGGGAATTCCTGTCGAGGTCGTGGCCGCCATACCCGGACGGGTACCTGCCCGTTTCGGCTTTCTTCCTGATACGGCTCCCCACTGCGGAAGTGCCCCTGAGGCAACCCGGCCGCCCTTTGTCGGCAAAAAACGCCCATTTTTCCCGGCATTTGGGAGAGGAGGCGCCGCCCGGCGGACATGGATCGCCGCCACGGACGCGGGCCGGGAATCTTCCAGGGAGTGAACCGGAACCAGCCGCAAAAACTACTTCAGATTACACGTCTTCATGCTAAACGGCGTCATATAATCACAGTACATCTTTGACGTTCTGTCCAGACAATAGACGACACAAATCATGGCCAGCGTGGAGCCAACCAACAAGAGGGGACCGAAAAACCAAAACACAAGAGGAACCAGAAAATAAAAGGCATGCATTCCAAAGTGAAAATGACTTGCCGCACGATTGAGTTGCATGGCGACGAACGTCATCGACGAGCTGTAGTTTCCATCCATGCACGGCACGTTGATCATAAATCCGACATGATTATACATCCTGATGGACGACGAGAAACTGAAAAACGCAATGAACAGGTTGACAAGCAGAACCAAAATCTTCAGGGCCAAGGTACTCTGCTCTGTCGAACCGAAGATATTGAGCGAGTGCCATGTGGTTCCGATATTGTCTAATTGGCCTGTCAAGGAGAGGACTCCTACCGAGAGCAGTATGGCGGTTGAGGCCAAAAATGTTGCAGCCATGGTGGAGTTTCGTAGCGTCTGCACGGCAAGGATGTCGTTTTTCTCCTCCATGACATTGACAACCCACGCCCTCCGGGCAAGATTTGACGCTCCTTGAATTGTGTAGATGGGGTCAGACTTCAACTTCCGCCAGATAAACACGTTATAGAGCGTAAACATGCTGATGGAAGCCACCAGACAGATCACATCCAATAAATGCGGTGCAAGAAATTCCACGGCTTTTTTCCTCCAGGCATTCGGAACACTCGATCCTTCGAACGGGAATGCTATGCCTTGGAAATCCCCCTTGCGTCAAATATGGCCACCATGCCCCCCGGCCGTATCCGCAGCTCCCCGGGTTCTGACGCCCTGATTCCTGGCGCCGTCCGTCATGGGGACGGCCACGGCGCAGGGCGAAATAAGGCCTCTCATGACGCCCGTCGCGGACGACCGCGTGGCGTACGTTCCGAAGCAAGCCTAAAAAAACGGCCGGTCCCTTCCGGAACCGGCCGCGCACCCGCCTTCATGCCAAAGCGGACTTAGACTTCCTTTTTCACCTTGGACTTGCTCATGGACAATCCGATGCCGTTAAAAATCTCGAAGATGCCGAATCCGTACCACAATGTGTAGACCACATAGAAGATGAGAAGCCCCGAGGCCGTGGGAATCTTGTCCAAGATGGACTCGGCCTTGATGCCGTAGAAGTTGTAGGCCGGTTCGATGGCCTTCTGGTTGACCAGATTGACCGCGTTGGCCATGGGAATCTGCTTTTCCTTCTGCAGGGGCTTGATCATCCCGGCCAGAAGCGTCCACCAGGCCTTCATGGCCAGCTTGCCCTCGGCGTCCTTGTCCAGGCCGTAGAACGCGCCGACCTTGGCCCCGTCGTCATGGTACATGGCGTCGGCGTCGTCCACGATCTTGGAGAGCATCTTGCCCAGGTCCACATCCAGGCTCAGGGTGTCCCCGGCCTGGGCGGCGGTGAAGCCGGCCTTGGTCATGACCGCCAGGGACTGCTTGGCGTCATCCTCGGACTTCATCTTCACGACCACCTTGGCCTGCTTGCCGTTGAACTCCTTGATTTGCTCTTTGACGGAAGGAATAAAGTAGGACGATCCCTTGGAAAGCTTGTTGAACAGGTCGTCGGAGTAGTCCAACCCGGTCATGCCGTTGCCGAAGATGGGCATCATGATCAAGAAAAACACCCCCGCAAAGGAGACGAGCAGGATCATGCCCATGGAAAGGGCTTTTTTATTGGCCACCATGACCTAGGCCTCCTGTCTGAGCGTCGAAATGTTGGTAACGAACTTGCCGATGACCCATATCCCGAAAATGGCCACCACGACCCAGAAGATGATATTGCCCACGAACTCGATGTTGTTGACCATGGTCTTGGACAACTCGATGTATTCGAGTTCCACCAGCTTCTTGGGCAACACGGCCACGCGGTTGATGAAACCGGCGATGATGGACATGGCGTAGAAGCCCCGGATGTGGATGCCCTTGACCACCTTGGTGGTCAGGGCGCCGACCTGGATGCCCAGAAGCGATCCGAGCAGCATGCCCATGGCCAGGGTGTAGAACACGAAGCCGTAGATGGCGTACTGGGCGATGGCCCCAAGGCCGGCGGTGAAGATGATCTGAAGGATGTCCGTACCCACGGTGGTCATGGAGGACACGCCGAAGATATAGACAAACATGGGGAAGGTGACGAAGCCGCCGCCCACGCCCATGATGGCGGCCAGGATGCCCACCACCACGCCGCCTGCGGCCACGATCCAGCCGGAAATCTGCTTGCCGCCGGGGACGAAGTCCTCGTCGAAGGTGATCATGGGGGGAATCTTCATGTTCTGAAGCTTCACGGCCAGGCCCGTGGTGCCGCTGGGGCCGCCGTGGGCGTCATGACCGCCGCCGCTCTGGGGCGCCTGCCCACGGCTGGACTTCAGGAAGTCGAACAGGGCGTAGAATCCCAGGAAGCCGAGCAGCACGGAATAGATGACGCTGATGAAAAGCTCGGATAAAAGCGGATCCTTGTTGTAGAGTCCCTTGTTGATGGCGCCGCCGATGAAGGTGCCGCCGCCGGAGCCGACGAGGAAGGCGATGGCCAGTTTCACCGAGATGTTGCCGAGCTTTTTATGCACGGCCGTGCCCATGATGGCCTTGGCGAAGATGTGGAACAGATCGGTTCCGACAGCCAGGATGCCCTTGACGCCTGCGGCCATCAGCGCCGGGGTGATGATGAAGCCGCCGCCCGCGCCGATACATCCGGTGATAAGCCCCGCAGCCAAGCCCACGGCGATGGAGACCAGAAAGATGGTCGTGGTGTAAAACGCTGGCGCATATGCCGTCTTGCCGCCCAGGAAATCGCCCGCCTCCACAAAGGACACCGCCATGATCGGCAAGGCCAGGGCGATGAGAAACAGCATTTTTTTCCGGTTGCGCAAAATGGATGTGGAGACTTCCAGATCCCATTTTGCGTGCGCAATGGACGCGGATTTTAGGAACTCAAAGACGTTTCTGCCCAAACCCATTTCCTCTTCCTCCGTTTTGAAGTGTGACTCGACCGGCTGCGTGGTTGTCCGGACTCCGCGTTTCATAAGGAGTCCCAAAAACTGTCTCGCTCCGGTCCCCCGTTTTCGCCCAAGAAGGAAAAAAGACCTGTGGGCCGTGCAACGACCAGGCGACAGGCCCCTGTCTTTTTCCCCGAGTGCTCCGGGTTCCCGGAACGGTTGTGGGTTATGCCGCAAAGATCCTGGCTACAGCCGCCGTCAGGAGCTCCAGGCCCCCCCCTTTCTCCACCACGGCCGCCACCTGGCCATCCTCCCGATAGGCGCACGCCCCTTGGGAGAAGGCGTGCAAAATCACGGGAGGTCCGCCCGCTCCGCGAAAAAAGGCCGCAAGCCCGCCCTCTTCCCCGGCATTGGGCAGTTCTTCGTCGAGAATGACCAGTTCCACGGACGCATTCTCCCGCAGGATTTCCCGCGCCGTCGGGGCATCGGCAGCCGTCAGCACACGATATCCCGCCCGCCCCAATTCCCGACGCAAAAGCTCACGGATGTTTCCGTTTCGCTCGGTGACGAGAATGGTATGGCCGGGACTCTCCACATGCTCCTCCTTGAGGGAATGCCGGTTGGAGGAATGGCAACTTGCGTGCCAGGCAGGCATGTTCCTTCTGAGCCCTCAACATCCTGAAAAAATGAACATTTTTTTAACTCACGATCCGGCGTCGGGTTGCTTTTCGCTGACTGGTGTCAGGAATCTTTACAGTCCGTCAAAGTCTGCGGACACATTCCAAGTCGCGCCCAGGTGACGGCCGATCCGCCACCTGGGCGCCGCCCGGGCCGTATGTCCTTGATCGCCGGGCGCATCTCTGCTATGCGGCGTAACGGTTTCGAGACGCTTGCGCCTCAAAGCCCAATCCCGGGAAATGGTCCCGGGCGCGTCCGTCGTCGGCCAAGGCTCCCATCTGCATCGTCGTACAACCCCGGGAAAAGGAAGAAATCATGTTCAAAACGCTGCGCGTCGCCGCCCTTCTGGCCGTGGCCCTGGCCTTCGCCTTCTCCGGCGCGGCTTTGGCCGAGGAAAAAACCTACATCAACGGCATCGACTTCGGCTTTCCGCCGTTCGGATTCGTGGACAAAGACGGCAAGCCCGCCGGATTCGACGTGGAATCCATGGACTGGATCGCCAAAAAGATGGGCTTTAAAATCAAGCACCAGCCCATGGACTGGGACGGCATCATCCCGGCCCTGACCGCCAAAAAGATCGACATCATCGCCTCGGGCATGAGCGCCACCGAAGAGCGGGCCAAGATCGTCAATTTCAGCATCCCCTACTACGAGGTCACCCAGGTTCTCCTGGTCAAGGGCGACGACGCCACCCCCTTCGCCGACCTGCTTAAGACCGGCAAAAAGATCGGCGTGCAGCGCGGCACCGTGACCAACAAGCTGCTTGAGGAAATGTCCAAGAAAGAGGGCTACAAGTTCGAGTTGGTGCTCTACGATTCCACGGACCTGTCCATGGAAGACGTCAAGGTCGGCCGCATCGCCGGTTCCGGCATGGATTCCTCCATCGCCAAAGAGTTGATGAAGGGCCAGCCCTACAAGGTGGCCGGAACCTTCGACGTGCCCTCTGAAAAGTACGGCTACGCCATCCGCAAGGATGACAAGGAGTTCCTGGAGACCGTCAACAAGGGTCTGGAACTGCTCATGAAGGATCCCTACTGGCAGGAACTCAAGAAGAAGTACGACATCTAGTGTGGCGTTCAAAAAAAACATTTTGTTTTTTTGTGAATAAAAATCATACATTCAAGATGTTGCTGCTTGCTTAACCATAACGGGAATTACCGAACGCAACACTAGCGCACCGGGCGGCCCGGTCGCCCCGCGTCCGGCCCCGAACGCTTCCGGCCCATGTGGACCGGGGCCTTCGGGGCCGTCGCCTGTCTCACTCCTGTTACCGAAAAACCGCGCCCCTGCGACGCGACGCCGGGAAAATACATGGACGGCATGCTCAAGGCCCTTACCGCCTCATGGGAGGCCCTGCCCTACATCCTGGGCGGCATCTGGTGGACCCTTGGGCTCATCATCGGGGCCATGGCCGTGGGGCTCGTCTTCGGCGTCCCCCTGGCCGTGGGCCAGGTCTACGGGCGGCGTCCGGTGCGGCGGCTGGTGTCGCTGTATGTCTGGCTGTTTCGCGGCGTGCCCATCCTGGTGCAGCTCTACCTGTTTTACTTCGGCATCCTGGCCTACCTGAGCCGTATCCCGGCCCTTGCGTTCCTGCATCTGGACAGCGCCTTCGCCGCCGCCGTCCTGGTCCTGGGCCTGACCAGCGCCGCCTACCAGTCGCAAATCTTCCGGGGGGCCATCCAAAGCCTGCCCGAGGGCCAACTCAAGGCCGCCCGGGCTCTGGGCATGACCGACGCCACGGCCATCGCCACCATCATTTTGCCCCAGGCCCTGCGCCTGTCCATTCCCGCCTGGTCCAACGAATATTCCATCCTGCTCAAGGATTCGGCCCTGGCCTTCGTGATCGGCGTTTTGGAGATCATGTCCCGGACGCGCTCCGTGGCCGCCACCACCCACCAACCCCTTCCCCTGTCCATCCTGGCCGGACTGATTTTTTTCGCCCTGACCTGGGCGGGCTTAAAGGCCCTCAAGACTCTTGAGGCCAAGGTGCGCATGGAAGGCTATTCGCACCAGGGATCTTTGTGATGCAAAACGAATCCGTCGTCCTTCGCGTGGAAAACGTGGTCAAACACCTGGGCGGGCAGCGCATCCTCGACGAGGTATCGCTCACCGTAAAAAAAGGCCGCCTCAAGGTGCTCATCGGCCCTTCCGGCGCGGGCAAATCCACGCTTTTGCAGTGCATCAATTTTCTTTTGCCCCCGGACGAGGGCAAGGTCTTTCTCGACGGACGCGAGATACGCGGCAAAAGCAAGAAAGACCTCTTGTGGCTCAGGCAACGCGTGGGCATGATCTTCCAGGATTTCAACCTGTTCGACCACCTGACGGCCTTGGAGAACGTGCGCGTGGCCCTCATCAAGGTCAAAAAGATGGACAAGCGTACGGCCACCCACCGGGCCATGGAGGAATTGGCCCGGGTGGGCCTTGCGGACAAGGCCGGGCTCTATCCGGCCCAACTCTCGGGCGGCCAGAAGCAGCGGGTGTCCGTGGCCCGGGCCCTGGCCATGGACCCGGCGGTGATGCTCCTCGACGAGCCCACCAGCGCCCTGGACCCGGAACTCATCGGCGAGGTCTTGGCGGTCATCCGCGACCTGGCCGACGCGGGCATGACCATGATCATGGCCACCCACCAGATCGGCTTTTCCTCCTCCCTGGCCGACGAATTCCTGTTCATGGAAAAAGGTCGCATCATCGAACGCGGCGCGCCCAGCGAACTGCTGGCCCGGGGTTCCTGTTCCCGGACCATGGCCTTTTGCGCCAAGCTTTCCGAGCTCAGCGGGGAGATGGGCGGATGAACGAGGCCCTGGCCTTCGCCTTCGAGCGGGTCGTCCCGGGGCTCAACGTCGGCCTCTGGGCCAGCATCGGGATCATCGTGCCCGCCGCTCTTTTGGGCGTCGTGATCGGCGTCACCGCCGGAACCCTGCGGGTCTACGGCGGGGTGTGGCCGCGCCGGATCACCAATTGCTACGTGTCCCTGTTTCGGGGCACGCCCTTGGTGGTGCAGCTCTATTTTTGGTATTTCGCCCTGCCCTATGTGAGCCTCGGCGGGGTGAGCCTGATCCTGTCCCCGGTCCAGGCCGCGATCATCGGCTTCGCCCTGTGCAGCGGGGCCTATCAATCGGAATACATCCGGGGAGGGCTTCTCTCCATCAAGCGCGGCCAACTCCTGGCCGCCCAGGCCCTGGGAATCACGCCGCTGAACTGCATCCTGTCCATCGTCCTGCCCCAGGCCTTCCGCCGGGCGCTTCCCGGCTGCGGCAACGAGATCATCTATCTCATCAAGTATTCGTCCCTGGCCTCCATCATCACCGTCAACGAGCTGACCGGCGTGGGCCGGGGCATCGCCAAGGCCACCTTCCAGAACACCGAGGTCTACGTGATCGTGGGCCTGTACTACCTGGCCCTGGTCACCGTGGCCGGGCAGCTTTTGCGTCTCGTTGAAAACCGCCTGTCCATTCCCGGCTTCGAGGTGAAAAACTCCTGATGCAAAACGGCGTCCCTTTCTCCCCCGTCCAGTATGCCCCCATTGACGCAGCCTTGGCCGCCGAACTGGCCAAACGCTTCGGCCCGTCCTTTTCACTTCGCGACGCGGATCTCCACGCAGCCTCCGAGGACGCCTCGGGACTGCGCCGCCGTCCTGAGGCCGTGCTTTTCGCCAAAAGCGTGGAGGACGTCCAGGAAATCGTGCATCTGGCCAACCTGCATGAATTCGCGGTCACCCCGCGCGGGGCCGGGACCGGACTGGCCGGAGGCGCCCTGGCCGAGCATGGCGGCGTGGTGGTGTCCATGGCGGGCCGAAACCGCATCCTGGACGTGGACCCGGTGAACATGCTGGCCGTGGTGGAGCCCGGGGCCGTGACCGGCCGCATCCGGGAGGCCGCCCGGGCGAAGGGCCTGTTCTATCCGCCGGACCCGGCCAGCCTGGACCAAAGCACCATCGGCGGCAACGTGGCCACGGACGCCGGGGGCCCGGCCTGCGTCAAATACGGCGTGACCCGGGACTACGTGCTGGGCCTGGAGGCCGTCCTTCCCGGCGGGGATCTCCTGCGCACCGGGGTGGCCACCCGCAAAGGGGTGGTGGGCTACGACCTGACGCGTCTTCTGACCGGCAGCGAAGGGACGCTGGGAATCCTCACCAAGATCATTTTGAAGCTCATCCCCCATCCCCGGGCCGTGCGCACGGCCCTGGCCCTTTTCCCCGACCCGGGCAAGGCCGTGGCCGCCGTGGGGGCGGTCATGAATTCGGGCGTCACCCCGTCCTGCGTGGAGCTCATGGACCACCGCTGCCTGACCCTTGTGGCCGAGCTTCTGCCCTTTCCCCTGCGGGGCGGCCAGACCTCCCTGCTGCTTGTGGAGACCGACGGCGACGAGGCCTCGGCCGAATCGGACATGGCCTGCGCGGTCGCGGTCTGCAGGAAGATGTCGGCCATGGAGGTTCTGCCCGCGCGCGATCCGGCGGCCCGGGACAGGATGTGGGAGGTCCGGCGGCAGATCTCCACGCGCATCCACGATGTCGCCGCCCTGTATATGTCCGAGGACGTGGCCGTGCCCCTGGCCTACATCCCGGAACTGATCTCCGCCGTCCAGATGCTGGAGCGTGAATTCGGCCTGACGGTGTACGCCTTCGGCCACGCCGGGGACGGCAACATCCACCTGAACATGATCGCCGAGACCCTTGGGCCGGACACCCGGGAGCGCATGGACCGGCTGGTGGAGCGGGTTTTGACCACGGTTTTGAATTTAAACGGCACCATCTCCGGAGAACACGGCCTGGGGCTGGCCAAGAAGCGCTACGCCTCCCTGGAGTTGTCTCCCGCGAGCCTGACCCTGCACCGGGGCATAAAACGGCTCTTCGATCCCAACATGATCCTCAATCCGGGAAAAATCTTTCCCTGAACCCGGGCACGGGGCCGACCGGGCACGACGAGACAACCGCCGTTATTGCATCATACGCTCCGGACGTATTCTTTATGAGGCGCAACGCGAGGCCTCACTTCAAGGGATTTTTGATGCGCCCTGTCGTGCACACGAATCGATACCCCTTCTCCTGGCACAGCCGCATGACGGATTCACCGACAGTTCCGTAGGACATCGCCCCTTGGCCGCCGATCCCCTTCTCCACCCGCTTTTCCCTATACCGCGTCCCGGACTGACGGTGCTTCGTGACCCCGAAGGACAGCGGCGGAATCCCGATGGAGCTTTCCGTCGCCGTTTCCGTGAACCGAACACTGTTTTCCTGGGCGTCGAAGCGGCATTCCACATCCTGCCGAACGGTCCTTTTTCCCAGCATCCATTTGAAGGCGATGGCGATTTTTACGGCCACAACCCGATCCTGCTGGATTTCTGTCCGCCACCCCATATCCGAAAGCATTTGCCGCACGGCCTGCATCAGTTCGTCCAGACTGGCTGACATGGTCTATCTCCCTTTTTCTCGCCATACCCGAAGAAGCAGGCAGAGAGAAGAAACCCGGCTCATCCCGGGCAGCCGTCTCCCCGGTCGGCCAGCGGCACGGCCCAAACAGCGGCACGCCCATCCGCACAGATGGCATGCCGCCCTTGACAACCGGCAACGGCGTCACTATTGACTGCATCAACAATTGACATGTCAACAAAAAAAGGACCGCCATGCCCTGTGACCTGGCCCTGTGCCGGCACAAAGCCCCCGGCCACCACCTGGCCGTGCTGCACCGTCTTTCGGCCGCCTTTCTGGCCCCCCGCATGCGGGAGCTCGGGCTCAAACGCGGCTGGATCGGGGTGCTGCTCGAGGTGCTGGACCGGCCGGGCCAGCCCCAGGACGCCCTGTGCAAAAGCCTCAAGGTGGACCCGGCGGCCACGGCCAGGACGCTTTTCGAATTGGAAAAACGGGGCTACGTGAACCGGTTCGAAGACGAACGCGACCGCCGCCAGAAACTCGTCTCCCCGACGCAAAAAACCTTGGATCTTGCAAAAGGGCTCTTTGCCGTGCTCAAGGACCACAACCAGGCCCTCTTCCGGGGCTTCGACCCCGCACGCCGGGAGCTGGCCTTGGCCATCCTGGCCGATATGGCCGCCAATCTCAATGACGCGATCACGCGAGAGGATTCATGATTCACAACCGTTCCAGGAAATGGGCCGTATTATTCGCCGTGGCCTCCACCCAGTTCGCGGTGCCGTTCATGCTGTCCGCCGTGGGGGTCTGCCTCCCGGCCATCGGCCGGGAATATGCCGCGACGGCCATCTCCTTAAGCCTCGTCGAATCCGTTTTTTTGTGCGTCAACGCCATGTTTCTCCTGCCGTTCGGCCGGGCCGGAGACATCTGCGGCCGGGGCGGGGTGTTCCTCATCGGCCTTATGCTTTTCGCGACCAGCGCCCTGGCCCTGACCATGGCCCCAAACATGGAGATGTTCCTGGTGGTTCGCGGGATTCAGGCCCTGGGCGGGGCCATGACCCTGGCCACGGGGCTGGCCCTTTTATACGACGCCTTCCCCTCCGAGGAGCGGGCCCGGGCCCTGGGCATCAGCGTGGCCGGGATCTTTTTGGGCATCTCGGCAGGCCCGGTCCTGGGCGGGATCATCGCCTCGGGCCTTGGCTGGCGCTTTGTGTTTTATCTCGGCATGGCCCCCTGCGCCGTGGCCCTTCTGGTCTGCCTGAAAAATCTCTCCTGGCGGCTGTCGCCCGCCCCGGGGGCCCGGTTCGACTGGTGGGGCGCGGTCAGCAGCGCAGCGGGCATCGGCCTTTTGGTCTTCGGCAGCGCCCACTTGGAAACGTCCCTGGGCTGGTGGGGGCTTGGCCTGGGCGTCCTGGCCCTGGCGGCCTTTCTCGCCATCGAGCGCCGCACGGCGGCTCCTCTTTTGCATCTCGACCTGTTTTCCGCCAACAGGGCCTTTTCCCTGGGCGTGGCCGCCATGTGCATTGTGTCCTGCGCCGCCTTCGGGGTCTCGTTTCTCATAAGCCTCTATCTGCAATACGCGCGCTCCATGACCCCGGCCCAGGCCGGTCTGATCCTGGCCGTCCAGCCGGTCATCCAGTGCCTCGTTTCGCCCGTCATCGGCCGCCTGGCCGACAAGATCCCCGTCCATCTCCTGTCCGGGACCGGGGCCGGGCTGGCCGCCCTGGGGGTGCTCGCCGCAGCCACCCTTTCGGCCCAAAGCGGCACGGGCGCGGTGGTCGTGATTCTGTCCGTGGTGGGGCTTGGCATCGGCATTTTTTCCACGCCAAGCATGGTGGTGCTCATGTCCGCCGTGGACCAGTCGCGCTACGGCGTCGCCTCGGCCATGTCCGGCCAGTCGCGGACCATGGGCATGACCGCCTGCATGGCGGTGATCACCGTGGTCATCGCCCGCTATGTGGGCAACCACCCCTTGGGACCGGAGGTCATCGGGGAGTACCTGGCGGCCATGCGCACGCTGTTTACGGCCTTCGGCATCCTGGGCCTGTTCGGCGCGACCATGGCCTTTCTGGCCAAAAAGAACGTCGCGGCCTCTACTTCTCCCGCCACATCGCAGCCAGCGTCTCAATCTCTTCCGGAGAATACGACGGACGGTCGTACATGCCCGCTGCCGCCCGCTGGCGCTGGGCCTCATGCAAAATGACGGCGGCGGCCACGGAGACGTTCAGGCTTTGCACCATGCCGCGCATGGGGATGTACATCTCCGCCGCCACATACCGGGCCAGTTCGGGACAGACGCCGCTGTGCTCGTTGCCGAACACGATGGCCGTGGGTTTGGTGAAGTCCCAATCGCACAGCGGCACGGCCCGGGGCCCAAACCCCGTGGACACCAGCCGCAGGCCGTCGATGTCCAACCGCGCGGCCAGGGCGGCGGAGCCAGCGTGGCGCACGCACTCCACCCATTTCTTGGCCGAGGCCGACGATTTCTTGCCCAGATGCGGAAAGGCCGTCGTGGTATAGTGCAGATGGACCCGGGGCACGCCGAAGGCGTCGCAGCTTCGCAATATGGCCGACACATTGTGCGGGTCATGAATGTTGTCCAGCACCAGGGCCAAATCCTTCTGACGGGCGGCCAGAACCTGGCGGATGCGCTCCAGGCGGTTTTCGGAAATGTTTCGCATGGCCGGATCATGTAGGCAAAACCCGGGGGCAAGGCAAGGACGGCCCGCCCCGGGTCCAGCCGGGAAGTCGGCTTTTCCGGGCAAGACAAGTGTCGCAAAATCGGATAGGCATGCAGGTGCGCGCCTGCGTCAAAACGGGACGGCCGCCTGAAACGGCCATGCGCCCCGGTCCGGTTGCGGCGGCAAGGAGTTGCGTCATGTCTGGCAAACGCGTCACTGTGCCGGAGATTCTGGCCGCCAAAGGACACCGCAAGCTGGCGGTGATGACCGCTTATGACTACGCCTCGGCCAGGATCGCCGACGAGGCCGGAATGGACGTCCTGTTGGTGGGCGACTCCCTGGCCATGGTGGTCCTCGGCCATGACGACACCCTGTCCGTGACCATGGACGAGATGCTCCACCACACCAAGGCCGTGGCCCGGGGGACGAATCACGCCCTGGTGGTGGGGGACATGCCCTTTCTGTCCTACCAGGTTTCGGTGTCCGAGGCGGTGAGAAACGCCGGACGGTTTCTCAAGGAAGGCCGGGCCCAGGCCGTCAAGATCGAGGGCGGCCGGGAGACGGCCCCCCAGATCCGGGCCATGGTGGACGCGGGCATCCCGGTCATGGGCCATGTGGGGCTTCGGCCCCAGCAGGTGGCCCGGCTGGGCGGCTTCAAGGTCCAGTCCAAGACGGCCGCCGAGGCCGCGCATCTTTTGGAGGACGCCCGGATCGTGGCCGAGGCCGGATGCTTCGCCGTGGTGCTGGAGGCCATCCCGGCCCGGGTGGCCCAGGTGGTCACCCGGGAACTGCCCGTGCCCACCATCGGCATCGGCGCGGGCCGGGACTGCGACGGCCAGGTGTTGGTCTATCACGACGTCCTGGGGCTCTTCGACCGTTTCACTCCCCGGTTCGTCAAAAATTTCGCCCAATTGGGAACGGCCTCCCGGGAGGCCCTGGCGCGCTATGCGGCCGAGGTCAGGGAAGGCCGCTTCCCCGGTCCCGAACATGAATTTTCCATCGACGACGAGGAATTCAAACGGTTTATCGGGTGAGTTCCACCCCATGCCCATCCAATACGGACGCGCCGACCCGCAGGCGCCCCGCATGACGTTTCGAGAGCACAGATCATGAAGCCCAAACCATACGACGAAGACGTCCGGGAATTCCTCGCCGCCCAACGCGGACTGCTTGTGGCGGCGAGCGCCGACACCCTGTTCAACAAGAACCTGCGCGGCACCCTGACCCGGCATCTGTCCGTGAAGGACGACTGCGTGGTCAACGCCTTCACCCTGCAGGAACTGCAACAGGTCATCAAGATGTACCGGTCCAGGGGGCATCGGCTTCTGGTTTTCATCGAACGCGAACTGGCCGGAAAACCCACCACGGACATCATCAAATACGTCAAGCAGGACCAGCCCGACGTGCTCTTCGTGGTCCTGACCACCGAGGTGGAGCGGGAAAAGCTGATCCTTTTGCACGAGGTGGGGGCCGACAACATCATCACCAAACCCATCGCCCCGGATACCCTCATCGAAAAAATCGCCTTCACCGTCAAACCCCGGGGGCAGATCGGCGAACTCATCGACGAGGGCAAGAAGCTTCTGGCCATCGGCCAGTACCAGGACGCCGAGGAAAAGGCCCGCCTGGTGCTGGAGCTCAAGGCCCAAAGCCCGGCCGGGCTGATCCTCCAGGGCGACGCCCTCAAGGGGCAGGGAAAGATCGAACAGGCCCTGGACAGCTACAAGCAAGCCGAAAAAAGCGCCAAGCTCTTCCTCGAACCCTTAAAAAAAATCGCCGCCCTGCACCGGGAGACCGGGAACACCGCCGAGGAGATCCGGCTGCTGGAGCGTCTGGACAAACTGAGCCCGCTCAACGTGGACCGCAAGATCGACATCGGCAACGGCTACATCCGCCTGGGCGACAAGGGAAAGGCTAAGCTGGTCTTCGACGAGGCCATCAAGGTCGCCACCCGGGACGCCATGGAGTCCTTGAGCCGGGTTTCCCGGGAAATCGCCCAGATCTGCCTGGACGTGGCCCCGGAACTCTCCGAGCGGTACCTGCGCCGCACGCTTGAGGCCAAGAAGGGATTTTTGGACAAAGGCGACATCGAGACCTTCAACCGCCTGGGCATCACCCTGCGCAAGCAGGGCCGCTGGGAAGACGCCATCACGGAATACCGCAAGGCCCTCAAGATCTCGCCCGTGGACGGCAACCTCTATTACAACATCGCCATGGCCCACATGGAAGGACGTCAACTCCTGGACGCCTACAATTTCATGACCAAGGCCCTGTCCCTAAGCCCCGACATCTACAAGGCCGGTGAGCCGGTGTGCCTGAACATCGCCGCCATCTTCCGCCGGGCAGGAAAAAACGAGCTGGCCAAGGACTATCTGCGAAAGGCCCTGGAGTTCAATCCCGACTCGAAAAAGGCCGCCGCCTTTTTGCGTGAAATCGAAACGCAACGCCTTCAGGCATAAGGATTCCCCGCGCGTGATCGTCTTCCCCGTCATCGACCCCGTGGCCTTGCAGATCGGCCCCCTGTCCGTGCGCTGGTACGGGCTCATGTATCTTCTGGGCTTCACGGCGGCCTGGCTCCTGGGCCGACACCGGGCCGCCCGGCCGGAGTCGGGCTGGACCCCGGCCCTGGTGGACGACCTCATCACCTACTGCGTGCTCGGGGTGGTGGTGGGCGGCCGGGTGGGCTATGTGCTTTTCTACGATTTCATGGGCCTTGTGCACGACCCGCTTTTGCTCTTCAAGGTCTGGCAGGGGGGCATGTCGTTTCACGGCGGGGCCCTGGGGTTGTGCGCGGTGTTCTGGTATTTCGGCAAAAAGACCGGCCGGACGTTTCTGGCCGTGTCCGATTTCACCGCGCCCCTGGGCCCCCTGGGGCTTTTCGCCGGACGCATCGGCAACTTCATCAACGCCGAACTGTGGGGGAAACCCACGGATCTGCCGTGGGGCATGGTCTTTCCCGACCCCCGGGCGGGCAGCCTGCCGCGCCACCCCTCCCAGCTCTACGAGGCCGGACTCGAAGGCCTGGCCCTTTTCGCCGTCCTGTGGCTGTATTCGTCCCGGCCCCGGCCCACGGGGACGGTCACGGGCCTTTTTCTGGGGCTGTACGGCCTGTTCCGGTTCACGGTGGAATTCGTGCGGACGCCTGACGCGCAGCTTGGCTATCTGCTCTTCGGCTGGATGACCATGGGCCAGATTTTAAGCCTGCCCATGATCCTTGTCGGTGCGGCCCTCTACCTGACGGCCCGCAAAAACGTCTTCGCCGCAACGCGGACCAGGCCCGGAAAGAAAAAAAGCGGCCGCAAGCACAGGGCCTGAGCCCGCGTTCAACACGCCGCAGCATTTACGGAGAAACCCGCCGCAAAAGCCCCGGCAGCAGCATGCGCCCGATACGTTTCGGGGCCGGGAGATCTGCCTAAGGCCCGGCCGCCACGGATTCAACCTGCCTGGGAAATCCTCCGGGCCTCCCTATTCCTTCGCCAGCACCAGCATCTTGAAATCCCCGCACACGTCCGTGGCCCGGGTCTCGGGCCACACGGCGACAAACGACTTGCCCCGGGCGTTCTCCACGGTCTCCACGGCCGGACGCGGGGCGTGGCGGCGACAAAAGCCCCATTCGTGGGCCAGGACGTCCTCGGGCGGGCAATACCGCTCGTTGGCGGTGATCGGTCCCTGCCAATAGCGGCAGACCTTGCAACTGGCTTTCATGGCGCTTCCTTTTCCCCGGCCCGGGGCAGCGGGGCCAGCTCCAATTCAAACATGTTCGGCCACAGCTTTCCCGTAACCCACAACCGGCCGGTATCCGGATCGCGGGCCATGCCGTTGGCCACGGCCTCCGGGGAAAGCGGCGGCATCAGCGCCCGCAGGCCCGAAAGATCCAGCCAGGCCACGACCCGGCCGTCGCCGGGGTCGATGACCGCCACCCGATCCGTCCGCCACACGTTGGCCAGGATGCGGCCATCGAAGCATTCCAATTCGTTGAGCGCCTCCACAGGGACGCCCTGGTCGGCCACCCGGATGCGGCCCATGGGGGCGAAGGTGTCCGGGTCGTAGCGCCGCAGGACCGAGGAGCCGTCGCTTACGACGAACGAGGTTCCGTCATGGCAGATGCCCCAGCCCTCGGTGGGCAGCGGTCTTTGCCCGAGGGCGTCCAGGGTGGCGGCGTCGAAGACGAGGACCGTATTCTCCCGCCAGGTGAGCTGGTAGAGCCGTCCCGCAAACTCCTCCAGCCCCTCGCCGAAATAGGCGGCAGGCAGGTTACGGCGCACAAGCGCCCGGCCCGTGGCCGGGTCGACCACGCGCAGGCTGGAACGTCCGTAGCGGCCCGTGCTCTCGTATAAACGGCCGCCGCTGCGCAGGCACAGCCCCTGGGTGAAGGCGTCCGGATCGTGGGGATGCCGCCCGGCCGCACGCCAGCCGATGACCGGCGTGGCGTCTGCGGCGTCGAGCCGTTCGGGGGCGCCCCCGCCCGCCAGACAGATGGCGAAAAAAAGAAAAACCCATGCCGCGCGCGACAAAACACCCATGCCCATGCCCCTTTGCCCAAAAACCATCCCGCCCCCGATGCACGCCGCACCAAAGCCCGGGCGCAGCGAACACCGATATCCCGCTCCGCCCCGCCGCGCAATGCCACGCACTGGCGGATGCGCCACGGGACAGCCGGGCGGCTTGCCAGGGTTCCAGGGATGATTATGATACGTCCATCGGCAACCCCCAGACACGACCGAACCTCCCGGCACGAGGCGGGGGGGCAAAGGAGTCCGAGTGAAAACCCTGTTGACCCTTGTCATCATTTTTGCGGCGTTTTACGCCCTGAATCGATTCATCCTTCCCCGCCTGGGCATCCGGGGCTGAGGCGTCGGCCCTTCAGATCGGTGCGATCTGAAAAACAAGAAGTAACCTCCTCCCCACATCTGGCCTCGCCTCACATCCGGCCTATCGCCGCACAAAACCGCAAACGCCGCCAGGGGATGCCCGTCCGACACCAAGGGACATCCCCCGGAGGCCATTAAAAACTGATCTTCAGGCCCACGTTGCCGCCCATGGCCTCGGTCGCGCTCCGGCCCCCGAGGCCGTCGATGTTGTGGTAGCGGGCCTGGGCCTTGAGGCTGACGGCATCGCTCATGTTCAGGGTCAGGCCCAGGTCGGCGTTGTTGGTCTGACTGATCGAGGCCTTGCCCAGCCCGGACTCGTCGCCGGACAGGATGCCGGTTCCGGCCCCCAGATGCAGGGAGCCCTTCTTGGTGCGCACGACATGCCATTTGGCCATGACGTTGGCGCCCACGGCGTCCGGCTCGCCCACCTGGCCCACAGGCCTGCCGTCCGGCGTGCTGGCCGCGGCCGGGTCCGTGGTATAGCCCAGCCCCTCGGCCTCCAGGGCCAGACCGTCGGCCACATAAACCCCGGCCACGCCGCCCCGGGAACTCAGCCGGGTGGCGTTGTCGCCGCTTGTGCCATAGACCCCGCCGCGTTTTTCGACATAGGATTCCCCCTGCCGGTAGTCGTCGGCCCAGGCGGGCGGCCCGGTGGCGACCATGATCGCCGAAACGGCCAGGACCATGGCCAAGCCCGTTTGCGTGCGTGACATGCATCCTCTCCTTGGCGCGGGCAGATCAGCCGCGCCGTGACCCGTCGAGGGGAAGGGTCGCCCTGTGGCATGGTTCAGCCGACACGTCGCCCTCCGGGTCCGTATGACGCCCGTTTCCCCTCCCGTCCCGCCTTCGGCGGCGCGGAGGGCCGGGCGTGGTCTACTGCATGACCGCCTTGGCCCCCAGAGCCTTGGCGGGCGGATTTTTCTCCAACACCACGGCCGTCCCGTAGCAGGAAAAATAGCGCGACCCGTCCGGATGGAAGGCCACGTTCTCCTGATAGCCGATGATGGCGTCGGCCCCGATGTCGATGGCGCTGGCCGTCAGACCGTAAAACGCGCATTCGGAATCGAATCCCCGTCCGCTGACCAGCCCGAGCACCCGGCGGATCTTGCGGCCCTTGATGATCGGGGTGGTCACCACGGGAAACTTGCCCGTATAGAAAAGCTCTTTGGCGTTTTGCAGCTTTTTTCCCTGCTTGAGGTCGTCAGTGCGTCTGGTCTTCTTCTCGGTTCCGCCAAAAAATGAGAGCATGGGATCCTCCTTGGACGTGCTCCGGCCATCCCGCCGCCCCCCCAGGGAGCCTGGCCTTCACTTCCCTCAAGCAAGTATCTTGCCATTGCATATCATATTGATTTTATTTGATTTAACAGCATGTGTGCAGCACCCTGTCAAAACCCTGCCTTCACCAGTCAGACCTCCTGCCTTCCCTCGGGGCGCTGGACGCAAAAAAGGCCGACCCCAAACGGAATCGGCCCAAGATGTCGGTCTGGCGGAAACGGCGTGACGCAATCAGCTCAGTTTGTCCAGGAATCGGCTGGCGATGGGGGTGGCCACCACGCTTGACCGGTATCCCGAGAGCCGTTCATTTTCTTTCCTGGCCATTTTCAGGTCATTGCGCAGTGTTTCATGCAGCCGCCTGGCCTCGCTGGTCAACTGCCCCTGCAAGGTTTGCAGGCGCAAAAGCTTGTCGCGAAGCTGGCTCACCTTGTCCGATTCGCGCATCTGCCAGGCCTCTTCCATGAGTTTTCCGCGATCAAACGCCAGCCGCTCGGCCTCTTCGATGTCTCCGGCAAGCAGACTGGCCAGTTCGCGTTCGCCCACTTCGAGGGCCATATCGATGAAGGTCACGCTCTTTGACATTGTATTAGCCCTCGGTCGTTATCCTGATGTCCTCGCCGATATCGGTGAGAACCTGCTTCCAACGGGAAACGGCGGGAATGAATTCGTATTCCAGAAGATCGGCCAGAAGAACCCAGTCCTCGTTTTCCACCACCTCGAGCATCTCGGAAAACAGGGTGGAGATCTCATCAGCGGCGCTGACAAAGGCGGGATGTTCCTTGGTGCCGAACTTCTCGCGCAAAAGCCCGACCATGCCCATGAAATCCTGGATCACGTCCAGCAGGTCGCGGTACACCTCCAGACCCTCGGCATCCTGGGCCTGGCGAAACAACACCGCCACCTCACGAGCCCCCAGGTCCATGAGCGTAACCACCTTGAACAACTCGCCCACGATGCTGGCGGCCATCTCCGAGGCGGGGACGGTCTTTATCTCCACGCTTTGGATCCCCGAAGCCTCGATATCCTCCGCCTGATGCGGATATATTTCCGAGAAGGGCTCCTTGTTCACAAACACGTCGGTCACCACGCGTCCCTCGAGGTTGTCTTCCTCCATGACCTTCAGCAGGAGTTCCTCAAGATTCTCGAAGTTTCCAATCACTATGCCGGTTTCCCGGCCATCGACCATGATCATGGTTCGCCCTCCATGTGCCTGTGTGTTGTCGGCCGATTTTTCCCTTTCGGCCCCTCTGCCAAAGCCATTATTCAATTCCCGTGCCACCTGCCAAATCACCTTGCCCGACAAGCCTTCCGGCGGCGTCCACAAGGCCTAAATAGCGGCCGATAATACGTTTCAAGCCATCCAGGTCCACCCCCGGGGCCTGGGAAAGATGCATCCACAAATACCCCATGGCCCGAAAGCGGGGATCGCCGCTCCACAGTCCATGCACCCGCCGCCAGACTCCCAGAAACTTGTCTTTGCGATTGGAATGCGGGGCATGGGCCAAGGCCTCGGCCTGCCCCTGCAGCAGACGCAGCAGCCCCGCGCTGTCGGCCAGGACCGAACGGATGTCCCTGGCCGCTTCCGGGCTGAAGCCGATGGGCGGTCCGGATGGCGTGACGAGCTCGTCGTCAAGGAATTGACGAAAGATCCGGCGCAAAAGCGTCAGCCAGGCCGTGCGATCCTCGGTTTCGTGGCCGGAGAGGGAGCGCAGGGCCATGAAGCCGTCCGCTTCGGCAAAGGATTCCCAGGCCCGGGCGGCCGCATATCCGCCGGAAGGAAAACAGCCGGTCTCCAGATAGGAAAAAAGGGCCGTCTGCGCCGTTTCCGGAGTGATGGCCCGGCGGCAGGCCCGGTCATGAGGACATGTGGTTCCGAAGGGGCATGGGTGGCAGGCCATGTCCGGCTCAAGGCTCAGGCTCCCGGCCCGGTAGGGTCCGGTATCGAAAGGCTGGGCCGTGGCCAGGAAAAAGGCCATCACCGGCGTCCCCAGCCCGGCGGCCAGATGCATGGTGCCCGTGTCGTTGGTGACCAGCACCCGCAGGCTGGACACCACGGCGGCCAATTCGTCCAGGGTGGTTCCCCCGGTGAGGTCCACGGCCGGAGCCCGGCAGGCCGCAACGTACCTGCGGGCCAACCCACGTTCGCTCCCGGCCCCCAAAAGCACCGGCACGATCGCCGCGCGTCCCCACACGGCCTCGCCCAACCGGGCAAAATATTCCACGGGCCACCGCCTGCCCTCCTCGCTGGCCCCGAGTTGGAAGCCCACAAAGCCGCGGGTTCCCTCGGGAGCGGCCTGCGCCAGACGCTCCCCGGCCAAGGTCCGTTGGCCTGGCGGGATGGCCCGCAGATCGAAGGCGGCGGGCATGTGCCCAAGCCCCGCCGCGCGCCGGAACAAATCCACGATATTGAAGGGACTTAAGCCCCTGTTGGCGGCGGAAATCTCCAGGAAAGCGGCCCATGGCGAACTGTCGCGCCCAAAGCCCTCCGCGTCCAGGGCAAAGCCTGCGGCCTCGCCACCGGCCAGATGCCGGGACAGCACCCGGGCCGAGACCGAGGGGGTCAGGTTGATGACCCGGGTTGGGGAGAATTCTTGTTTGATCCCGTCGATGAACTCCCTGAACCGGGACAGGGCCTTTTTCCAGTCCGTATCCACGGCGTGCAGAAGCGAGGCCCCGCCCAGGGGAAAAATCTGCCCCACATCCCGCAAAAGCCCAGCCGCACCCGCGAAGTTTTCCAGGCAGACAAGCCCCGTGCGGCCTCCGGAGGCGGCAAGCTCCGCAAAAACCGGCTGGCATTGCAGCAGATCGCCGAATCGCGTCAGGTTGATGACCAGGGTGTTCATGACCTCCGGCAACAAGCAGGAACCATGCCTATACCCGGATTCGTTCCGCGATATGTGCAGGCCCGCCTGTGCATGCGTGTGCAATACATTGCCCAACATGCACATCTCCCCTGGCCGGGTTGTCCCTTGTTTCCGAACATGGTAACTGATTGACAGGCATGGCGATACCGATTGCAGCGCATCCGAAAGACGCCGTTTCCCCCTCTGTGGCCGCCGTGAAAAGGACTGCATTCCCCCTTTTCCCGGGCTCCAGGGATCATTGCGCGCCCCTGCCGGGCCTCTCCATCTTGTTATCGGAGAACCGTCCATGAAACTGTTGCACCGTGACCAGGAAACCCGTCTGATTGAAATCTTGCGCCATGTACCGCAAAAGCATCATGCCGCCGTGCTGCGCGAGATCGAAACCCTGCGCGCCGAACAGGCCGCCGGATTCGCTCATGATCGCCGCATCATCGAGGACGAGGCCGCCCTGTTGCGGGCCAAGGTGGCCAAGCTGGCGGAAACCAGGCGGCGGCTCCTCGAACACAACCGCCGCGACGCCGCCAGCTTCCGGAAATTCCGCCAGGCCATCAGACACTCCAGGGCCATGCACAGCCTGGCCCATCTCCCGGCCCTCCTGCCGCAGCTCAAGGAGACCCTGGCGGTGTCCGAGATAGGCCTGGCGCTTTGCTCCGAGGATTTCGCGGAGTTTCTGCCAGACGTCATTCCCTTCGTCCGGGCCGTCTCCGCCGCGACCCTGGAAACCGAGATATGCCGCCTGTGCCAGGCCACGCCGCCCCGCCCCTTTCTGGGGCTGACCCGGCGCATGCCCCGGCCCGATTTCTTCCTGCCCCCGGATACTCCCGCCACCACGGCCCTCATGGACGGTTCCTGCTTCGTCTGCGGCCTCAAGGACAAATTCCGCCGTGACCGACTGGTGGGCGCGGTGGCCTTCTTCGACCCCGCCCCCGGACGCTATACCCCGGACAAGGCCACGGATTTTCTGGAACACTTCTGCGATATTCTGGCGGCGGATCTCATCAATGTCCGCGACCATGAAAAACTGGACAGGGAAACGGTCATCGATGAGTTGACCACAGCGCCCAACCGGGCGTACCTAACCCGCCACGCCCCACGGATGCTTGAGTTTTCCGGCCGCAAAGGCTTTCCGGTGTGCGCGCTTTTCATCGACCTGGACAAGTTCAAGTCGATCAACGACACCCTGGGACATGCGGCTGGCGACCGGGTGCTTACGGCCGTCGCCATGCGCCTGAAGGAATCCATGCGTCGCTACGATATCTTCGCGCGTCTCGGCGGCGACGAATTCGTGGCCATTTTGCCCGACACCGACATGGTCGAGGCCGCAGACATGGCCGCACGCATCGCCAGGGCCGTTTCCGGCCTCAGCGTGCCCCGGATCACCGGCCTGGACACCCCCCTTGGCGTGTCCGCGTCGGTGGGGCTGGCCCGCCTCGAACCCGGAGAGAGCCTCGACGCCCTCATCCGCCGGGCCGATGCGGACATGTACGCGGTCAAGCGGGGAGGCCCTTCGCCCGATTCCCCGGCGTGAACCACAACCCGGCGCGATGCGCCTGCCATATCAAAATCAGCTCACGGAGGAACGCATGTCGCTTTTTACCAAAGAAGAAGCCCTGTCCTACCACTCGAGTTTCCCCAAAGGGAAAGTCGAAGTCGTGCCCACCAAGCCCTGCCGCACCCAGAAGCACCTGTCCATGGCCTACACCCCGGGCGTGGCCGAGTCCTGCCGGGCCATCCACGCCGACCCGGACAAGGTCTACGACTACACCAACAAGGGCAACCTGGTGGCCGTGGTCTCCAACGGAACCGCCGTCCTGGGCCTGGGCAACATCGGCCCCAAGGCCGGGAAACCGGTCATGGAAGGCAAGGGGGTGCTTTTCAAGGTCTTCGCCGACGTGGATGTCTACGATTTGAACATCAACCAGCCCGATCCCGACAAGATCATCGAATTCGTCAAGATGCTCGAACCGACCTTCGGCGGCATCAATCTCGAAGACATCAAGGCCCCGGAATGCTTCTACATCGAGCAGCGCCTCATCGAAGAAATGGAGATCCCCGTCTTCCATGACGACCAGCACGGCACGGCCATCATCTCCGGCGCGGGCATCTTAAACGCCATGGAAATCTCCGGGAAACGCATCGAGGACGTGAAAGTCGTGGTCTCCGGCGCCGGGGCCGCCGCCATCGCCTGCTGCAAATTCTACGAAACCCTGGGCGTCAGCCGCGCCAACATCTTCATGTACGACTCCAAAGGCCTGATCCACGCCGGTCGCCCGGATCTCCACGACTCCAAACGCTACTTCGCCCAGAAAAAAGACATCGGCGCCATGGCCGAGGCCTTTAGGGGCGCCGACGTCTTCCTCGGCCTGTCCGCCAAAGGCCTCGTCTCCAAAGACATGGTCAAGTCCATGGGCAAATTCCCCATCCTCTTCGCCATGGCCAACCCCGACCCGGAAATCACCTACCACGACGCCAAAGACGCCCGCCCAGACTGCATCATGGGCACCGGCCGTTCGGATTTCCCCAACCAGGTCAACAACGTCTCCGGCTTCCCCTTCATCTTCCGGGGCGCCCTGGACGTGCGGGCCTCCAAAATCAACGAAACCATGAAGATGGCCGCCGCCAAGGCCCTGGCCGCCCTGGCCAAGGAGCCCATCCCCGCCGACGTCCTCGAGGCCTACGGCGTCAAGGAACTCTCCTTCGGCATGGACTACGTCATCCCCAAGGCCCTCGACCACCGCATGCTGGAATGGGAAGCCCCGGCCGTGGCCAAGGCCGCCATGGACTCCGGCGTCGCCCGCGCCACGGTGGATATCGCCCAGTACAAAAAAGACCTGCGCGCCCGCCTCGACGCCTCGCGGAAACGCATCGAGGCCTTCGCCGGTTCGTACGGACTGGAGTTGACAAACTTTTTCCATGCCGACAAAACTTCCGTACCGTTGTAGTCCATGATGT
>NZ_JAZHDB010000064.1:0-25110 GCF_036584575.1 Desulfolutivibrio sp. | reverse complement strand
GATATCGAACGCAGCCGGGACATAGATACGGCGCGTCTGGCGGGCATCCTGGGCACGGTCATCGCCGACGCGGACACGGCGGTCGTCGACGACCCGGACTATCAGGCGGCGCTTGGGCTGCCGGTCGGCCGGATCACGGCCGCCGACGCCTGGCGGGCGCTGTATGAAACGGCCAGGCCGGACATGGAGCGCGATCCGCTCTGGGACGCGCCCCTAGGGACCATTCTGACCCGGGGGTGTCTGGCCCGGCGCATCCTGGCCGCCCTGGGCGGCGACGCCTCGCGCCCGAACCTGGTGGCCGTCTACCGGCGGCTGGCCGACTGCCTGGAGGCCGGGGAGGTCTTTGATGGCTGACGTCCAGGCGGCGCGGGCCGACACTGGGCCGTTCGGCGGGCCGTCCGGCGCAATGCCCGGCAAGGGGCCAGCCGGGGCGCCCGGCGGATTGCCCGGCTGCCCCCCCGGCGAATGGCGTGGCCGTGCGGCTGACGTGGTGGCCACCTGCGAACACGGCGGCAACCGTGTGCCGCCCGAGGTGGCCCATCTGTTCACCACCAAAGGCGATCATCTGGCCGGGCATGGGGGCTTCGACGCCGGGGCCTTGGAGATGGCCCGGTCCTTTGCCGCCGCCTTCGCCGCGCCGCTTTTTTTCACCACCGTGACCCGTCTGGTGGTTGACCAGAACCGCTCCCTCGGCCATCCCAAGCACTTTTCCAAGTATACCAGAGGGCTTCCCGAGGCCGAGCGGCAGGCCCTGCTTATCGCCCACTACCACCCCATGCGCCGGGAGACGCTCGAGGCCGTGTCGTCGGCCATCGCCCGGGGTCGAACCGTGGTCCATCTGGCCTCGCACAGTTTCGTGCCGGTCTTTCGCGGCGCGCAGCGGACCATGGACATCGGGCTTTTGTACGATCCCCGCCGGGCCGGGGAGCGAGCCCTGTGCGCGGCCTGGAAGGCGCGGCTGGCCGCAGCCCGGCCGGAGTTTCAGGTGCGCCGCAACGCGCCCTACCGGGGTGTTTCCGACGGCCATGTCACAGCGCTTCGCAAGCGTTTCCCCGCCGCCTATCTGGGCGTCGAGCTGGAGGTGAACCAGCGGTTCGTCCTGGAGGACCGGTCGGCCTTCGACGGGCTTGTGCGCCTTCTGCCCGCCACCTTGGCCGAGGCCCTGGCCGACATCGGCCTCGTCTGCGGCGAGACGCCGCCGCCGTCGTCTTGACATCGACGCGCGGCGCGCGCATGTCATCCCATGACGGAAACTGCGGTCAGTCCGCAGGGCGAGGACACCCCATGCCGAAAGACATGCCGAGTGCGACGGACCAGGTGGTCACCCGGAGCGCTGACGAGGTGCGCCGGTTGCTGGCGGGACAACCGCCGGACGCGGTCAATCTGGTGGATGTGCGGCAGGACTGGGAATACCGGGAATTTCATCTGCCCGGGGCGCGGCTTGTTCCCCTGGGGGAACTGCCCGACCGGTTTTCGGAGCTTGACCGGGAAAAGCCCACGGTGGCCTATTGCCGCTCCGGGCGCCGCAGCGCCGCTGCGGCCGCGATTTTGGCCGGTCAGGGGTTTTCCCCGGTGATCAATCTGGCCGGAGGGGTGCTGGCCTGGAGCGGGGCGGGCGCCGTCGGCCCAAGGGAGCAGGGGGTCGAGTTTTTGCCGCCCCTGGCGCGTCCCGAAGACATTTTCCAGACGGCCTACGTCATGGAGGTCCGTCTGGGCGCGTTCTACCACGCCCAGGCCGGACAGGCCGCCGATCCCGAACTGGCGGACATCTTCCGCCGACTGGCCGGGTTCGAGGACAAGCACAAGGCCATGGTCCTGGCCCTGTGGCGCAAAAGCGGCGCGGCGGCTCCGGATGCGGCGCGGCTCGACGCCGTCTTGTCCGAAAGCCCGTCGGGCGCGGCCCTGGAAGGGGGATTTTCCGGCGAGGCCTATCTTTCCGGGCGCGGCGGGGCCCCCGAAGACCGGCGTGACGTCCTGGAGCTGGCCATGGCCGTGGAGGCCCAGGCCCAGGATCTGTACGTCCGGTGCGCCCGGGCGGCCCTCTCCGAGGACAGCCGCGAGGCCCTGTTGCGCCTTTCCCGCGAGGAAAAGGGACATCTGGCGGCCCTATCGGCGCTTTTGGACCGGATGTCGCAACAAAACGAACCCTAATCTGGAGGAAATATGGCCCCGGTCAATTTTTTGTTGAACATCCTGTGGCTTGTGCTCGGCGGTTTTTGGATGGCCGTGGGGTGGTACCTGTCGGGCATCCTCATGTTCGTGACCATCATCGGCATCCCCTGGGGCCGGTCCTGCTTCGTCATCGGCACGTTGTCCCTGTGGCCCTTCGGCAAGGAGGTGGTCAACCGGGAGCTGGTTACCGGGCGTGAGGATCTGGGCACGGGGGGGCTGGGCCTTCTGGGCAACATCATCTGGTTCGTTCTGGCCGGGATCTGGCTGGCCATCGGGCATGTCCTGGCCGCCGCGCTCAACTTCGTGACGATCATCGGGATTCCCTTCGGGTTTCAGCATCTGAAGCTGGCCATGCTGGCCATGGCCCCGGTTGGCAAGACGGTGGTGGATAAGACGTACGACTAGCGGGGGATGGAAAAAAACAGGAGTTGTTTTCCATCGGCCTGCCGTTCGGCTTCCCGCATGTGAAGTCGGCCATGCTGGCCATGGCCCCGGTTGGCGAGACGGTGGCGGATACGGCGTACGACGATCGGGGGATGGAAAGAAACAGGATTTTTTTCCATCGGGATTCCCTTCGGGTTGTAATATGTGAAGCTGGCCATGCTGGCCATGGCGCCGGTTGGCAGACCGGCGTTGATAAAACGTCCAATTGAACAAGGCGTTTCACGCATGAAGTGGCCGTTTCTCCTTATGGCGCTCACGGCGGGCCTCCTGATTCCGGTCCAGGCGGGCATCAATGCCCTTTTGGGACGGATTGCAGGCGGGGCCGAGGCCGCCGCGTTCATTTCTTTTGCAGTGGGGACGGTGGTCCTGGCCGCCTACCTGCTGGTGTTCCGCATTCCCGTATCCCTTGGCCAGACCTTTGCCGTCTCGCCCTGGTGGTACTGGACTGGCGGGGCCTTCGGGGCCTTTTTCGTGGCCGCCTCGGTGGTCCTGGTTCCCAAACTCGGGGCCGGGGTCATGATCTCGGTGATCATCGCCGGGCAGATCGTGGCCTCCCTGGCCTTGGATCATTTCGGCGTGTTGGGCTACCCCGTGCGGCCCCTGGACCTGCAACGGGTTGTGGGGGCGGCGCTTTTGGCCGCCGGGGTGTTTCTGATCAAAGGGTAAGGGGAGAGGGGAAGGGCTGCGGCGCAAAAAGGGCAGGCCCGCCGGACGGGCGCCGCGTGAGAACTATTTGGCCGCCGGGAACACGGCGTTTTGCTCGAAAAAGTGGACCAGCCCGGGGGTGAGCAGTTCCCGGAACCGCTCCACCATATAGGCCAGTTCCGCGTGGTCCACGAACATGCCGTCGGAAACCTCCTCGGGATTGGGGCGCGGTTCGGCGGCGGTTTTCCCGGCATGATAAAGGGTCACGAACTCCTGCCCGGTCAGGGGCGAGGCCGGGGCCGTGGCCACCACCCGCATCTCCCGGGCCGTGATCCCCAGTTCCTCGTCAAGCTCGCGCAGGGCCGCCTCCAGCCGCGATTCCCCGGCCTGGACATGCCCCGAGGCGGAGACGTCGTAGCGGCCGGGATAGAACTGCTTGGTGGCGGCGCGCTTTTGCAGATAGACCTTGCCGCGCAGATCGTAGAGCAAAACGAGCACGGAACGGTGGGACAGGGACTGGCGATGGACGGCGGCCAGGGGCATCACCCCCAGGGGGCGGTCCCGGGCGTCCACATATTCCACGAGTTCCACGGGGGGGGCTTTCGGGGCGGGTCGTTTCATGAACACCTTTGGGCGTTGGCTGTCACGGCGCTGCCATGACATTTTTCGGGAGAAATGGGAATGTCCGTACACGGTGGCGGGGGCGAAAGGGACGCGGTGCTGTTTTTCAAGCCCGGAGATGCGGCGCGTCTGGCGGCCTTTGAGCGGCGGTTTTTCCCCCAGCCCTGGACCGAGGACCAGTTTCGGACCAGTCTTGGCGGCGGGCATTTTTTATGCTGCGGCATCGAGCGCGAGGGACGGCTTGCCGCCTACCTGACAGCCACCCTGGTGGCCGGAGAGCTTGAGATTCTCAATATCGCGGTGCGGCCTGAACATCGGCGGCAGGGCCTGGCCCGGCGTCTTTTGGGACACGTGTTGCATCTTGCCCGTGAAACAGGCATGACTGATGCGTTTCTGGAGGTTCGCGCCTCCAATGTTCCGGCCCTGGCCTTGTACGCCTGCTTCGGATTCAAACCGCAGGGACGGCGCCGGGCCTATTATCCGGACAACCAGGAAGACGCCCTGGTGTTGCGGCGCACATGCGGCGACACAGGCGGCGCTGAGCGAAAAAACCGGCAAGGAGCAACCATGGGCATGAAGTTTCTCGATCAAATGGACATCTCCGGAAAACGGATTTTACTTCGCGTGGATTACAATGTTCCCCTGGACGGCGGGCGCATCACCGACGACCTGCGCATCCGGGCCAGCCTGCCCACGGTGCGCTACGCCCTGGAGAAGGGGGCGTCCCTGGTCATGTGCTCCCATCTGGGCAAGGCCAAGGGAAAACCCGACCCCAAATATTCCCTGGCCCCGGCCGCCGCGCGGCTCTCCGAACTGATCGGGCGTCCCGTGGCCATGGCCCCGGACTGCATCGGTCCCGAAGTGGAGAAGATGGTGGCGGCGCTGGCGCCGGGCGACGTGCTCATGCTCGAAAACCTGCGCTTCCACGACGGCGAGGAGAAAAACGATCCGGAATTCGCCAAGGCCATGGCGGCCTACGGCGACCTGTTCGTCAATGACGCCTTCGGCACGGCGCATCGGCCCCACGCCTCCATGGTGGGCTTCCCGAAATACGCCAAGGCCTCCTGCGCCGGATTTTTGCTCAAAAAGGAATGGGAATACCTTGGCCAGGCCATGGAGAACCCGGCCCGGCCCTTTGTGGCCGTGTCCGGCGGGGCCAAGGTGTCCTCCAAGCTGGGGGTGCTGAAAAATTTGTTGGCCAAGGTGGACCGCATGGTCATCGGCGGGGCCATGGCCAACACCTTCGTGGCCGCCCAGGGCTTTCAGGTGGGCGCCTCGCTGGTCGAGCCGGACCTGTACGAAGAGGCCAGAAGCATCCTGGCCCTGGCCAGGGATCGCAAGGTGAGCCTGTATCTGCCCGTGGATTTCGCCGTCTCCATGGACGTCGGCAAGCCCCTGGGCGAGATGAAGCCCGCCGGGGTTTTTCCCTATCAGGACATCCCGGCCGAGGGCATGATCCTGGACATCGGGCCGACCACGGCGCGGCTGTTCGCCCAGGTTTTGGCCCCGGCCAAAACCGTGCTCTGGAACGGCCCCATGGGGGCCTTCGAGAATCCGGATTTCGCCGAAGGGTCGCTTTCCATCGCCCGGGCCCTGGCCGACCTCGACGCAGTGACCGTGGTGGGCGGCGGGGACACGGACGTGGTGGTGCACAAGGCCGGGCTGGCGGACAGGATGACGTTTATTTCCACCGGCGGCGGGGCCTCCATGGAATTTCTGGAGGGCAAGGAACTGCCCGCCTTCAAAGCCCTCAAGGAGTGCTAGCCGCATGATGAAACTCATGGCCGCCAACTGGAAGATGTACAAGACCCGGGCCGAGGCCGTGGAAACGGCGCGCCTTTTTGCGGAGCTGATCGCCGGGAGTCTCCCGGCCGACCGCGAGGTGCTGCTCATTGCGCCGTTTACCTCGCTTTTCGCCGTGGCCGACGAGATTGTTTCCGCCCCGGGGGTTTCCCTCGGCGCGCAGAACTTCTATCCTGCGGCCCAGGGGGCCTTCACCGGGGAGATCTCCCCGGATATGCTCCTGGACGCGGGCTGCGCCTATGCCCTGGCCGGACATTCCGAACGCCGCCACATTCTGGGCGAGTCCGACGAGTTTGTGGGCAAAAAGGTGGCCTTCGGCCTGGCGGCGGGCCTGTCCATGGTCCTGTGCGTGGGCGAGAAGATCGAACAGCGCAAGGCCGGGGAGTTGCGCCAGGTTTTGACCCGCCAGATGGAGGCGGGACTTTCGGAGATCGCCCCGGACGCGGACATCTCCGCCCTGGTGGTGGCCTATGAACCGGTGTGGGCCATCGGCACGGGGCTGACCGCCGGCCCCTTGGACATCGCCGAGGCGCATGGCATCGTGCGGGAATTGCTGCGATTGCGTTACGGTGAAAAAGCCAATGAAATCCGTATCTTGTACGGTGGAAGCGTCAAACCGGACAACTGCGGGGAAATAATCGGCATTGACAACGTGGACGGAGTGCTGGTAGGTGGCGCAAGCCTTCGGGCTGAGAGTTTCGCGGCCATCGCCTTGGCCTAACCCCGGGAAAACAACCCGGCGAAAAAACGGGAAAAATTAGTTTGACAACGCTTATCGTCACCATTCATATTCTCATCTGCCTCGGGCTGATCATCCTGGTGCTCCTCCAATCCGGCAAGGAGGGCATGGGAGTGATTTTCGGCGGCGGCAGCCAGTCGGTGTTCGGCAGCTCCGGCGCCGGGGGCCTTTTGGTGAAGCTGACGGCCGTTTTCGGAGCGATATTCTTCGTCACCTCCCTGGCCTACAACGCCATGACCGGCGCGGAACGGCACGGATCGGCCACCTCGATCATGACCGGGGTCCAGATAGAGGAACCGGCGGTTCCCCAGACGGCCCCTGGCGGGGATGCGGCCAAGCCCGCCCCATCCAAGGAAGAGGGCTCCGGCCCTGTGAAATTTGAAGAAACGGCGCCTCCCGTCGCACCGGCCCCCTCGGCCGGGACAGCGAAGACGGACGGGAATGCGCCGGCCGCCGCTCCGGGCTCCCAGCCGGGAACGGAGAAGCCTGCCGGGCAATAAGCCCGCGTATCATGCCGAAGTGGTGGAACTGGTAGACACGCCATCTTGAGGGGGTGGTGAGCCATGCTCGTGGGGGTTCGAGTCCCCCCTTCGGCACCACGACATCAAACGGGCCGCAGCCAAAAGGTTGCGGCCCGTTTTTTTTTGTTCACGCGACGGCACTGCGGGACCGAACCGCTTGGGTTTCCTCTCGTTTCCACAATGGGATACGGAGGGGCAGCCACGAGACGGCAAAACGCCTGCGGCGGCGCGGACCTTGCTGCCTGTCCGTCAGAAATGCCGATGACGGAAAATACGTTATCGGTTATCCTTGGATAACCTTCCCCGGCCTAGGGGCGGACTTGCTACCCGCCCCGAAATACCGTGTCCCTGATGGGCTGGCCGGGGGATACTACAGGGACAAGCTGAGGGAGCGTGGGAAATGGACAGGCTTATAGTAGATAGTGGAGTATTGTTTTATCGCCTTTGGTCCCTTGAGTATGTATATAGAAATTATGAATTTCGTAAGTTGAGAGATGAAGTACGAAATATCGAGAATGAGCTAAAGGAAGAAATAGATAAAATAAGGAAGGAAGAAATAGATACAATAAAGGTTGAAAAAGAACTCCATATAAAAACCATAATTGGAGAACGTGCTTATTTCGCTGATTTGTTTGCCAAGTATCCGTGGTTAGAAGATGAGCCGTCACCGTATTTTGAGGAGCTATATCATTTTGGCCAGAGCACAGAATGTTATAAGTCCATCAGTCAGTGTACAAGGGACACTTTTGCCAAGGGGAATCATTTGTCAGATCTTATTATTTCAAAATTTGGATTTTGTTATGCTGAAAGACCCGCACGTGATTCGACGTATTTATTGGAAAATATAAATGACAATTCCAGAATAGTTTTCCCTCTGCATGAACGATTTTTTGTTAAACCATATTTTATTAATGCGGGTGATATTTATGGATTTGGCGAGAAAATAATGATTAGTGTTGGCAATGAAGAACCGTATGAGCTTGAGAAGAGACCCGGCGATGTGTTTATATGCATTAATTTTGATAAACCACTTCCTGTCGTTATGGATGAATTTCGTGGACTATACTTGTGGTGGAATCGTGATGTTGGAGATTATGAGCCTGGAAATAGATATATCGCAGAAAGAATAATGTATAAAAATATAAAAAATGGTGTAATTCCAGAAACGCAAGCGCCTCGTGCCATCGGCCTATGGCTTTGGGACCGCGTGAAGGAGCTTAAAAACAAGCGCGGCGCGGTGAAACAAGCATTGAAGGAGTTTCATGAGGCGGGCTACCTTGAAAGGCTTGGCCTTGTAGATATTGAAGAAGCCGACCTACGTTTTTGGTGCCGCCGAACGGATGCGTGCATAAAAGCCGCCGAAGTTCTCCCTTTCACCAAACGCAAAAAGGGAACCAAAGAAAGCTAGCTGGTTCCCGGAACCAAAGAATAGCTTATGGTTCTTTTTCTTTTCTGCCCTTTTTTGGTTTGTACTGGACTATTCCACCGCCCGAACCCGGGAAAGGTGGTCCTCCAACCGGAGAAGGTCCATGCAACCCGACCATCACAAGCCCGAACGTCTCTTACGCCTCCCCGCCGTCCTCACCCGCATCCCGTATAAGCGATCCCGCTTCCTGGCCCTGGTTCGCGAGGGTGTTTTCCCGCGCCCGGTAAAACTCGGGCCGCGCGCCGTGGCGTGGCCGGAAAGCCAGATTGACGTCGTGGTGGAGCGCATCCCACTCCTGCATCTGTCGCCGCTACGGGTGATCGCAACATTTTGCCGCGAGTGTTTCGTAGGCCCGGCAAAAGCGTGCACAGCCAAGTCGTGCGTTTTCTGGCCTTACCGCCGTGGGACCATCCCTGATGGTTCGTCTCGGGAACTGGTGAAGGTCATCAAGGAGTATTGCGCCGGATGCCTGCCCGAGGAGAACCCGTCGGGCTGTTCGGCTGGTGGCGAGTATCGAGGGTTGCCCCCGTGCCCGTGCTGGCCTTTCCGCATGGGGCGCAATCCGTACATCGGACCAGAGGTGCAGGAGAAGCGGCGTCAGCACGCCTTGGGCCAGCTCAATCTGCTTGGCTCACAGGCCCTTTTTGCCCCTGGGCTCGACGCAACGCCCCCGGCATGAAGGCTGGCCCGAGTCCCGCCCGGAAGTTGAAGAAACCCGAAATACTATTCCCTGCCATCTTGGCATGGCGCGGGCGGTGGACAAAAGGCTGGCGCCTGAAAAGATCGCGATAGTGACAGGGTGCAACCCAAAAAATGCGGCTAAACGGAGAGTATATTTTTTTCAGCATATGGCGCGAGACATCAGGACTACCGTGACCCCTGAAGATGTTTGCCCAAGGAGGCCCCACGATGGTCGCCCTGGACGCCCCGGGAACGACGAAAGGCGGAAAAATGACCAATGGACTATGGGCAGGTTGGCTTGCGGGCCTCAGGCGGGCGGATATGAGACCGGTCTCTGGAAGCGGGCCTACTTGCGGTTTCCCGGACGGCGGGGCTTGTCGGGGGGCAGGAAAAAGAACAGGACTGCCATGGCGATGCCCATAAGGCCGATGAGGGTATAAATCGTGTTGGCGGTCATCGTTCAATCCTCCCGGTCAAGAACAGGCACAGGCCCATAAGAACCGCGCCGATGAAGAAGGCGTACAGATTGGTCTGGAAGAGCGCGCCCACGAGACAACCCACGGCCATTTTTTCGAGGGCATCCGCAATTCGTTTCCTCATGCCCCTACCTTGCTCATGCCCGGTTGGAAGTCAAGGCTCTGGTCATCCGTGGCCTGCTCCTGGCAACCGAGGAAGGATGTTCACTCGGTCTTGCCCCGTTGTTCGGATTTCTGTTATCGTAGCGGAAAAGGAAAGGGAAGATGTCCTATTTGCTCATCTGGATATGCTTTGGCTTTGCCTGCGCGAAAATCGCCGCATCGAAGGGGCGTGATGCCATAAGCTGGTTTTTCCTGGGCGCGATACTTGGCCCTTTTGGGCTCATTTTTGCGTTGCTGGCCGGGAAAGAGGGCGCGGCCAAGGGCGAACGCAAATGCCCGTTCTGCGCTGAATTCATCAAGGCCGAAGCCAGGGTGTGCAAGCACTGCGGACGCGACCTCGTGGTGCAAGACGATCAAGAGGACGATCAAGAGGACGAAGAAAAGCAGAGGGATGTTTCCAGCCATTGGGTCATCATGAAAGATTCAGGCAAAACATGCGGGCGATGCGGAACGTCAAACAAAATGTCAGCCACAGCATGCAAAAGGTGCGGTTGGAAACCGGAGGATTTAGACTGAATAATTCCCGCACTCGACAACCTCGCCAGGGAAGACGGAGACACCTGTGGATTTTCTTGTTCTATGGATCGGATGCGGCATTGCCGCTGCTGTCGTCGCCTCCAATAAAGGTATGAACACGGCCGGATGGTTCGTCCTAGGCTTTTTCTTTGGGCCTATCGCCCTGATTGTCGCCCTAGTTCTTCCGAAGGCTGGCGCTGGTGCTGGCGAAAAGAAATGCCCATACTGCGCGGAGTATGTGAAACGAGAGGCCATCATTTGCAAGCATTGCGGGCGGAATATTGCGCCCGCCGACGACCAGTTCCATTTTGAGTAAACCCGCTGGGAGGTGGGCTTTTTGTCTCCCGGGGGGGCGGCGTAGCCACCCCCCGGCGGTCTTGACGCCACGACTGCCCTTGCGTATCACCCCCGCATTCATCCACCGTTCCAGCAGAGGTTTTTTTGAGAACCACCACTCGGGATCTTGTTGCCCTGGTTGTCGGCGAGAGCCGCAGCCGGTAAGCGCTCCCACGGCGTGAGCCTCCCGTAAGGGAGGCGTCTTGCGCCACGGCGCGATCTGTTCCGCCTGTAGCGAACCTGCCCGGCATCCCGGGCCGGTCTTTTCGTGCTCTTGTCCGACACCCCCCTTCCTTGGCGTTTGGTCATGGCCATCACCGGCCATTGGCGTCGCATGGGGCGGGCCTGCCTCCCGGCATGCCCCGCGTTCGACCATGCGATTCACCGCACAGAAGGAGTCATTCAATGCAGATACGAACGGAACATACCCACGTCGTTTCCCGAATTTCCCATAGCCGCTTCGCCGCCGGAACCGGGCGACCGATGCCTGCGCCCGGTTCCGGGCCTATGGGGAAACGGTCATGACCTTGCAGGATATCGGATTCGACCACTGGTTCGCCGCACAGGCCACGGAGCTTGGCCGCGATGGATGCGGATTCGCCCGCATATCCGCCGTTGACCGGGGTTCATACCTCATAACCGACGCCAGAAAGGAAGTTCCGGCCGAACTGTCAGGGAGGCTCGCCTACGGGATTGAGCGTTCCGAAGACCTGCCCTGTGTCGGTGATTGGGTGACGGCGCAGTGGTATAATAACGAGGCTGCGGCGATCATTCATCAGGTGTTTCCCAGGAAGTCGTTCTTGCGGCGCAAGACCCCTGGCGAGGCCATCGAGCACCAGATGATCGCCGCCAACGTCGATACCGCCTTTCTTGTCCAATCCTGCCACTTCGACTTCAATCCAAGGCGGTTGGAGCGATACGTGGTCATGGCCACGGACGGGCATGTTGAACCGGTGGTCCTGCTCACGAAGACGGACTTGGTCACCACGGAAGCCTTGGAAACGACGCTTGCCGTCGTACGCTCGGTCACCACGGCCCCGGTGATGGCGCTTTGCACGATCACCGGGGCCGGGTTTGCTGCGGTGCAACAGACGCTTCTTCCGGGAAAGACGTACTGCCTGCTCGGTTCCTCGGGGGTCGGAAAGACGACCCTGGTCAACCGTCTCATCGGCCAGGAGGCCTTTGCAACCCAGGCCGTCAGCAGCACCGGGGAGGGCATCCATACGACTACCAGGCGGCAACTCGTGGTTCTTCAGAGCGGCGCGCTGCTGATCGACACGCCCGGCATGCGGGAACTCGGCATCATCAGCGACGGCGATGTGGACATGGGGTTTGAGGACATCGCTGCGCTGGCCGCACAGTGCCGCTATGCGGACTGCCGCCATGCCCACGAGCCCGGCTGCGCCGTCAGGGCCGCCGTTGAAATGGGCGAATTGCCCGAGGATCGGCTTGCGGGCTATTTGAAGCTCAAAAAGGAGTCCGCCTACTACGGCATGTCGCAACTGGAAAAACGGCAAAAGGACAAGGCCTTCGGCCGATTTGTGAAATCGGTGAAAAAGCGTAAAAAAGGTCTGAAATAGCGCAATCCCGCGCCAGGCTGTTGCCGGGGGGGAACCGCCGGTGAGGCCTGGCGCGGGACAACGCCTGATGTCCAGGCCGATGGCGAAATGGATCGCCAGTTTCTGGAAGGTGGCCTTGGTTGACGTGGGAACCCTGTGCGGATGCGTTTATAATCGATATGGCAAACGTAGTGACAACGTTGCTTCCGATGTTCCTGCATGATGGTTTGCGGTGGGATCCGATATCTGGATCTTCAATATTGTTAATCCTGTTGCATGAGCAAGAGTGCCGAGGCTGGAACGGATGATGCAGTGTTTACGTATGGGACGCGCCAGACATGGATCACGGCAGCGTTCGTATCACCTCCCAAACCTCTTTCAACCATGAAAAGGCGGCCGTTTTTCTGGTCGAACGCCATTCCTCCGGTATTCCAGCATATTGTATCGGATAGGTAAAATTCCTGGGGACGCCACACGGCATACGGCAGTACGCTCCAGGGATCGCGACGTCCCTGGGCGACATCTCCCAATGCATGCACATCATACAACAGCACCTGCCGCTCATAGGGATGGCAGTGGTATCCATGCGTGTCGCCGCACGGGTCGTGGCACTGCGTCGGGGGTTCGTCGTAACAGTTGTTTCCCAAGCCTTTGAGGCCAAGGATCATGATTGATCGGCGGGATCCATTGTCCACAAAGGATGCGCCGCCCCAGTCATCGCACATGGTGAAGCCCGGATAGTCGCAGGCCGCCGGATCACCGACGTTGGGACCGGCGCATCCGGGAAATCTGACCTGGTAGTAGAGCAGGGGGATCGCGTCGAGATTTCCCGAGGGGGTGTCGCTGGCGAAGGGATGAAAGGCGAACAGGGTGGGGCCCTGGGAACCGCCTTGGGTGGTAATGGCTTCCATGGAGGCCGGTGTCCCGCGGGAGCGTCCGGTCACCAGACGGCGGCCGCCGAGGTAGCGGGCGGCGTACCATGACGGCACGGTGAACAGATACGATCCCATTTTGCGGCCGTGATAAGGCGCGCTGTCCGGGCCGACGTGGAACATCCCCCGCGCGTCCGTTCCGTTCAGATTGGCCATCCAGACTGTCGGGAACGAGGCCTCGCCAAAGACGCCCTCCGCATACCAGACATCAAGGGAACCGTAGATTTTGTCCTGGGTCTGGGAACCGTTCCGGGGAACGTATTCCATGCCGCTGACGTAGACATACTCCCGGTGAACCGTGGCCGCCAATCCTTGGTCAAACGGGCGCATCGTTCCCAGCAACACGGCTTGCGGCAACTCCTCCCAGTTGTTCCGGACAACAGGGGCCGGTATCGCAATCTGTCCGTAGTGCGCATAACAGTCCCATGCGGGATCCCAGCAAGTCTCCCCGGGGTGGGCCGGATCGAACGGGGCTTGGAACCCGGTGACGAAAAGGCTGCCGCGTCCGCCGTTTCCGGGCGGATAGTACGTGAGGCCAAGGGCCCCCCAATTGAACTGACCGGGCAGACGGAACGCCCCCTGGTAGGCAAGGTCCGCGATTTGTAGTCTTTCCGCCACGGCCCCTCGCGTCGTTGCGGATGCCCGGTCATGGGGCGTCGGGTCTTTTTGCGGAATGGATCCCATATCGGTTGATGCGATTACCTGCGGCATCGCCAAAGGAGTCTTGTCGTTTCCTGTTACGGCGAAATCGCGGACGGAGAAGAACAGGACGGACAGGAGTACGATTGCACCGACGGCTGCCAGGAAAGTTCTCTTGGAGATGACGCCCATGACGTTCCCCCTTGCGACCCATCGCATTCGTTGAACAAACAAGCTGCGATCCGGCGGACGTGTCCAAAAGCGGGAGATGACCAGGCCTCGAACCGTCTTTGGGCCAAAGCCGGGGAGATTCGAGCACAAGCTCTTTCTAGCATGAATCGGGGAAGAAAGCCCAGCCGCAGGATGCGAAAAGTCATCTTCGTCCGGATATTGCGGCGGATGACCCGGGGGATGGGCCATTGTCCCCGCAAGGCCTGCCAATCGGGCATGGGCAGGATGATGTCCACCAGGCAACGCCGACATGGAAGGGGGCGGTAAGGCAGCGCGGAGATTCTTTTCCGGTCGGGGTTTTCGCGCAGGCGAAGAGGCCTCCACGAAAACCGTATCCGGGCGTTCCCTCCCTATACCGCCTGCCAGCGCAGGCCCGGCACGGCGTCGAGAAGGCCGAGTTCCCGGCAGTGGTGGGCGAAAAGCAGCAGGGAGGCCTGTCTGTCCGGCCCCAGGTCGTAGCTGACCCCGCGCAGGTAGTTCGCCAGGGCCTTTGCTCCGATCCAGTCCGGCCGACCGCCGCTTTCCACCAACTCGTCCAGGCGCTGCGGCAGACCGGCCTTGATCTCCATCAGCCTGTTCCACATCCCGGACAAGGCCTCGCGCCGCGCCGCGCCAAGCCCCTCGCGCACGATCCAGGCCGCGAACACGAAGGGCAGCCCGGTAAACGCATGCCAGGCCTCGCCCAGGTCGATGATGTGCCGTCCTGCGGGCGGGTCGAGGTAATACGACAGGGCCGTGTCCCCGATCTCCACAAAGGGCCGATCCGTGCACAGGCCCGTGCCCGGGGCGGTCATGGACCATGCCGCGTCGGGCAGCTTCCAGTGGCCGCGCCACAGCACCCGGAGCAGGGCGTTGGAGCTGGCCGAGGCCTGGGACAAAAGCACCGTGTCCCCGGTGCGGCGCAGGTATCCCCCAAGCTCGTCCACGGGGACCGGGCTGACCAGGAGCACGCTTTGGATGGGGGCCACGGCGGCGCTGATGCTTAAGTCCGGCAGGAGCGCAAAGCCTTCGGGATTGGCCAGATAGGCGAAGGCCGAGGCCGGGGCCACGTCGATCTCCCCCCGGCTCAGGGCGGCGTTGAGTTCGGAGGGGTGCCCCGAAACGCAGTCCATGTGCGGGTTGGCGTCGATGGTCGGGGCCAGCAGGGTGAAAAGGGGCCAGACGTTCAGATAGGCGATGCGGCCGATGCGCAGGGTGGGGTGTGACATGGGGGGCACCTATCCGAAGCCGCCGGAAAATTCAAGGCGCTGGGCCGCGTACCGTTTTCGGTCGTTCCCGGCCGCTCCCTGCCGTTCCCGGAGGCTTCCGGCCGGGCGCCCCGCACGCGAGGGCCATGCGTGGCTCATATGGGGGCCAAGCGGGGGCCATGCGAGGGATGAGATCCTGGACCGCAGACCGTCCCGGGCCGGGCGCGGCTTCGGCCCGGGAGGCGGGCGAAGGCCCCCCAGCGCAGGCCAGCCCCCTTTCCGGTCTGTCCGGGCAGGGGGCTGGCGGTCGCGCGCTCCCGTGACGGCGGGCGCGTCATTCGCGGGGTCGGCGGTCGCCTTAGCGTCCGGTCTTGAGCTTGCTCCAGTACTGTTCGTAGAGGCGCTGGGCCGAGCCGAGGTCGGTTTCGAACTCGCTGCCCTTGAGCTTGTCCGCCGGGGGATAGATGATGGGGTTGTCGCGAATCTCGGCCGGAAGCAGGGGCATGGCCGCCTTGTTGGGCGTGGCGTAGCCCATCTCCTGGGAGATCTTGGCCGCCACCTCGGGCTTGAGCAGGTAGTTGATGAAGGCGTAGGCGTTGTCCACGTTGGCTGCGTTTTTGGGGATGCACAGGTTGTCCACCCAGCGGTTGGCCCCTTCCCTGGGATAGACGTAGACGATCTTGCCGTTTTCGCCGTTGGCCACGTAGGCCTCGCCGTTCCACAGCACGGCCACGGACACCTCGCGGTTGAGCAGGGCCTGCTTGGGCGAATCGGAATCAAAGACCTTCACCGCCGGATAGAGCGACTTGGCCCGCAGATAGGCCTGTTCGATGTGGGCCGGGTCCGTGTCGTTGGTGGAATAGCCCAGCACCTTAAGCGCCATGCCGAGCGTGGTGCGCATGTCGTCGGGCAGAAGCAGCTTGCCCGCCAGGGCCGGATTCCACAGGTCGGCGTAGCCGGTGATCTGGCCCTCGGGAACCAGGTCCGTGTTCACGGCGATGCCCGTGGTGCCCCACATGTACGGCACGCTGTGGCCGTTTTCCGGGTCATAGGGCAGATTGCGGAAGGTGTCGTCCAGGTTGGGCAGGTTGGAGAGCTTGCCCTTGTCGATGGGCGCCAGCAGACCCTCGGCGGCCATGCGGCTGACGAATTCGGCCGAGGGCACCACGATGTCGTAGCCCTTGCCTCCGAGCATCTTGATCTTGGCGTACATGGTTTCATTGCTTTCGTAGGTGGTCAGCTTGACCTTGATGCCCGTCTCCTTGGTGAAGTCCGCCACCACCTCGTCGGGCAGATATTCGGACCAGATGAAGACGTTGAGCGTCTTGTCCGCGGCATGGGCCGGAACGACCACGCCAAGGGCGGCGCAAAGGACCGCGAGGGCCAGGAGATGTTTTTTCATTTTCGCTCCTTGAAGCAGAGTTGGGTGAGTAAGACCACGGCCAGGGTGACGCCGAACATCACCGCGCACAGCGCATTCACCTCCGGTTTCACCCCCAGCCTGACCATGGAATAGATCTTGAGCGGCAGGATCTCGAAGGTGGGACCGGTGACGAAAAAACTGATGATCACGTCGTCGAGCGACAAGGTGAAGCTCAAGAGCCATCCGGCCAAAACGCCGGGCATGGCCAGGGGCAGGATGATCCGGGAAAAAACCTCGAATTCCCGGGCCCCCAGGTCCATGGCCGCCTCCACCAGATTGCCGTCCAGGCCCGTCAGACGGGCCAGCACGGTCACCGTGACAAAGGGCAGGCAAAAGGTCACATGCGACAGGAAAAGGGTGGTGAACCCCAAGGGCAGCCCCAAAAGGACGAAGAGCATGAGCAGGGATATGCCCATGACGATGTCCGGAGACATCATGACCACGTACATGGAGGTGGACAGGATGGTGCGGCCCGTGAACCGGTAGCGCCTAAGCGCGATGGCCGCCAGGGTGCCGATGATGGTGGCCGCCGTGGCCGAGGCGGCGGCCAGGAGCAGGGAGTTGACGGCGGCGTCCAGAAGGACGGAGTTTTCGGCAAGCTTTACGTACCACCTGGTGGTGAATCCCTTCCAGGCCACCACGTGCTTGGCGTCGTTGAAGGAATAGACCGTGAGCACCACCAGGGGCAGGTACAAAAAGAGGTAGACGGTCCCCAGGTAGGCGGCCTTGATCGTGCGTTTCATGCCGGTTCCGCCCGGCGCACGCGTTTCTGGCACAGCCAGTAGACATAGAGCAAAAGGCCCATGACCACGGTCAGAAGGACGCTGGCCGCCGCGCCGAAGGGCCAGTCCCGGGCCACCAGGAACTGGTTGCGGATGAAGTTGCCCACTAAAAGGCTCTTGGCCCCGCCGAGAATGTCCGGCACGTAGAACATGCTTAGGGCCGGCAAAAAGACCAGCATGCTCCCGGCGATGATCCCGGGCAGGGTCAGCGGCAGGCTGACCCGGAAAAAGGTCTGGAAGGAACCGGCCCCCAGATCCCGGGCGGCCTCGATGAGCCGGTGGTCCAGCTTTTCGATGGAGGCGTACAGCGGCAGGATCATGAACGGCAAAAGGGTGTAGGTGAAGCCGATGAAAACCGCCGTATTGGTATACAAAAGCTCCATGGGCTCGGAAATGATCCCCAGCCGCAAAAGGGCGGTATTGAAGAGGCCGTTGACGTTTAAAATGGCGATGAGCGCGTAGGTGCGGATCAACGAGTTGGTCCAGAAGGGGATGATGACGAATAAAAGGCCCATGCGGCGGCGGGCCGGGGGCATCCTGGCCAGGATGTAGGCGAAGGGATAGCCCACGAGAAGGGACAGGACCGTGGCGCCCAGGGCCAGCCACACGGAATCGAGGAAGATGTCGAGAAAGGCCGGGTCGAAAAGCCGGGCATAGTTGTCGAAGGTCAAGATCGGAAGGACGAATTCCGGCTCGCCACGGGTGAAAAACCCGGCTGAAAGCGTCAGCAGGTTGGGGACGATGACGAAGACCGTGAGCCAGCCCACGGTCAAGGTCACCGCCAGGGTCTTAAAGAGACTGCGATCCTTCATCGGGCAACACCACTTCCCAGTCCTCGACCCAGCCCACGCGCACCCGCTCGCCCACGGAGAAAAGGGCCTCTGGTGCGTCCTCGTTGAAAAACTCCGTGGCCAGAATCTTTTTGCCGCCCGACATCTCGATGATCAAATCGATGGTCATGCCCTTGTAGACGGTATCCACGATGGCGCCGGTCAGCCCCCCGGCGTCGCCCGGCGCGGCGCGCTCCAGGCGCACGTCCTCGGGGCGCAAAAGCACCTTGATCGGCGATCCGGCGGCCAGGGCGCCGCAGGCCGTCCCGTGTTCCCCATGCTCCCCAGACGCGCAATGGGCGCCGTTCCCGTTGCCGTTGCCGCCAAGCGACAGCCGGACCTCCTCGCCCTCCACCAGGGCCTGCATGGAGACCCCGTTGCGGGACAGCACCCGGCCCTCGAAGGTGTTGATCTCCCCCACGAACTTGGCCACGAAAAGGTTTTTCGGCTTTTCGTAGATGACGCTCGGGGAATCGATCTGCTCAATGGCCCCCTCGTTCATCACCGCCACCCGGTCGGACATGGAAAAGGCCTCCTCCTGGTCGTGGGTGACGAAGACGAAGGTGATGCCGAGTGTGCGGCGAAGCTCCTTGAGTTCGATCTGCATGGCCTTGCGCAGCTTGTAGTCCAGGGCCGACAGAGGTTCGTCGAGAAGCAGCACCAGGGGCTTGTTGACCACGGCCCGGGCGATGGCCACCCGCTGTTGCTGGCCGCCGGAGAGCTGGCTGGGGCGGCGGGCATGGTGCGTCTCCATCTTGACCATGCGCAGGGCCGAAAACACGTCCTCTTCAATGACCTTGGCCGGGGTCCGGCGCATGCGCAGGCCGAAGGCCACGTTGTCGAAGACGGTCATGTGCGGAAACAGCGCGTAGTTCTGAAAAACGGTGTTCACGGCCCGCTTGTGGGGGGGCAGATCGGTGACGTCCTTGCCGCCGATGCGCACCCGTCCCGAGGAGGGGTGCTCGAAACCGGCCAGCAGCCGCAAAATGGTGGTTTTCCCGCAACCCGAGGGGCCAAGAAAGGTGAGGAACTCGCCGTGATTGATGGTGAGATGAATATCCCCAAGGACCGGCTGGTCCCCGAAACGCTTGGAGACATGGTCCAGTTCGATGCAAGGAAGTGTGTTTTCCATCGCCCCTTGTCATATCCTCCGGTTTGGTGCTGCCGGGACCAACGGAAAAAGGGGGGAACCGCCGACCGGCGAGGGGAACATGGAGTGAAACCGGGGGGATGTCAACGATCAGAAAATCGCGTCCGGTGCGGCTTTCCGCGGGGCGGTCCTTTGCCCGTAAAAAAATCGGGAGGTTATCTCACGTCGCGAGCCACGGAAAAACGCATTTCCGGAAAAAAAGTTTGTCCGGGGCCATCCGCCAGGGCACGGTTCCCCGAAAGGCCATTTTTTTTGAGGCTACCGCTTGAGCCTAAAGAATGAAGGGTGCGAATCCGATAGAATATCTTGGGAAAGCATAACCAGCGCCAACCGCGAAGCGCGCCGGATTTTCCAGGGGGAATCGATCATGAGTTTGTCTGGATTCAGCATGCCGCCGGAGATATCGCATAATCGAGCCATGGAGATCATTGCGGAATATCTGACGGTTTCCAGCGAGCAGCGCGTCAAGGCCCAGATGCAGTTCGAAGAGATGATGATAAGCCGGGAAATGCCCATCGAAATGGCCTTCAAGGCCGCCATCCTCAACAAGAAGGCGTGATGGCCGCCCGCTTTCCCTGCTGCCCGTCGTTATTTCATTTTTCCGTCTTTTGTCCCCTTCGTCTCCGGGAGGGGGCGCCGCGCACGGCGGCAGGCAGGGCCGGGGCCTCAGGCCCTGGGACCGATCACGGGACCGCTGAGGCAGAAAATCACGATGACCGCCAGCACGGCGACCATGACCACCAGATAGGCCATGCCACATCTCCTTGTTTGTTTCGTTTCAACGCTACACGGTTACGCGGCCCCCGTCATCCACATGGGATGCGACCCGGATCACGCCGTTCTCGCCAGGGGGGGCGTCCGGCCGAGGTGTGGCGAGAGGCGGCGGCAGGAAGCGGATGACAAGTTGGGGGGACTCCTGTATCTTCCCTAAAAAATGCAGATCTGCGGCCAGGGCCTTTCTCACGCCCCCAACCTGACGGCGCTCGCCGGATGCCGCAACTCGCCAAATCAGCACGAAAAGGAAAAGACAATGGCAAAACGACGTGTGATCGTAGCACTGCTTGTCATTTTTGGGCTTTCCGTGGTTCCGGCCAGGGGCGCCCAGAATGTGGAAGCTGAAATGCGGACCCTGCTCAAGGAACATCCCGAGATTCTCCTTGAGGCGCTTCGCAAGGAAAAGGTCCAGTTGCTCGGCATCCTGGAGGAGGCCGCCCAGGAGCGCCAGCAGGCCGAGGAGAAAAGGCGCATTGAGGAGGAGATGAAAAATCCCCTCAAACCCGTGCTCGATCCGGGCCGTCTGTCCCTGGGCAAACCCGACGCCCCTGTGGTCGTCGTGGAATACTCCGACTTTTTTTGCCACTATTGCGCCGCCGGGGCGGGCATCATGAAGGAACTGATCAAGACTCGCCCGGAGGCGGTCAAGGTGGTGTTCAAGCATTTCGCCGCAGCCCCGGTCTCCCGCCAGGCCGCCCTGATTTTCGAGGCCCTGGGACTGCAGAAGCCGGAACTGGCCTGGGCCTTCCATGACGCCGTGTTCGCCAACCAGGAGAAGATGGCCGAGGGCGGGGAGGCCGCCTTGCGGGAGCTGGCCGTGTCCCTGGGGGCGGATGCCGCGCGCCTGGACGCCGACATGAAGCGTCCCGAGCTCGACGAGCGGCTGAAGAAGGATGTGGAAGAGGCCAGGACATTCAAATTCCGGGGTACCCCCACCTATGTCGTCGGCGGCATGTCCATCCGTGGCGCGGCCCCGCTGCCTGTCTTCGAGGATGCTGTGGACAAGGCCATGCAAAACGCCAAATCCGGGGCTGCGGCGCCGGACGGCAAGGAGGCCAAGGTCGCAGCCAACGCCGCTTCGGGCAACGACAAAAACGAATGTACGGATTGCCGGGAGATCAAGTAGGCGTGCGCGGATTTCCGGCTGTCCCGGACATGTGAACCGTTCGGGAAAAGGTTTGCCATGCCGACGCCCAGGCGTGTGATTGAAGAGAACATCCTGCAAAGCATCCCCGTGGGGCTTGTGGTCATTGACCGGGGCGGACGCATCGCCGCCGCGAGCCCTGTCGCCGGGGCCCTCCTGGGGATCTCCCGGGAGCCGCTCAAAGGCGCCTTGTGGCGCGAGGTCCTTCCTGACACGCCGGGGAGTGCGGAGTTCGCCGCCCTGGTCAGGCAGGGCACTGACGAGGGCGTCAGCACGAGGCAGCGTGAGCTTGCCTACGTAACCCCTGATGGCCGCGTGTTGCGCCTGATCGTGAACGTCTCCTGCGTGCGCCGCAGCGGCAGGATGGTCGGCGTGGTGTGCATCTTCGAGGACGTCACCGAACTGCACCAGGCCCGGGAGCGCGAGACCAGCGTGCTGCGCGAGAAAAACCGTCTGCAGCACGACATCATCGAGAGCCTGGGCAATCTGGCCCTGTCCGTGGCCCATCAGATCCGCAACCCGACAGCCGCCATCGGCGGGTTCTCCCGCAAACTCCGGGCCGTCATGCTGGAGCACGGCCTGTCCACGGAATATCCCGACATCATCTTTTCCGAGGCCCTGCGTCTGGAAGGCATCGTGGGCACGGTGGTCCGGCTGGCCTCCATACAGCGTCCAAAGCCCATGTTTTCGCCCCTTCTGCCGCTCGTCGAGCGGGTGACGGCCGTAATCGGGCGGGTGGCGGCCCAGTCCGGACGGACGGTGGAATGGGATATCCAGGTGGAAGAGGGCGATTGTTTCATGGATCAGGGCCTGGTTGATCTGGTTCTGACGGAGATTTTGCGCAATGCCGTGGAATTTTCCAACCCGGGCGTGGTCCCCGTGCGTCTTTTGGCCCGTCCGGAAGGCCATTCCTGGCGGATCGCCGTCAGCGATGCAGGCCCGGGAATACCGGATCACAGTCTCCCCTTCGTGTTCGATCCGTTTTTCACCACAAAGGCGCGGGGGGCCGGGATCGGACTGACCATCGCCCGCAAGATCGTCATGGAGCACGGCGGCGAACTGTCGCTGCACAGCCCCGGCCAAGGCGGCGTCACCGTCAGCCTGCGCCTGCCCATGCAGGACGCGGCCGCAGGCGGTAGCCCAGGTGCGCCGGGCGCTCTGCTGGGCGACGGGCTGGACGCCTGCTTGCTGACCACCAAGGCCAGACATGCCGGGGTGAACATCGTGGGCCTGTCGGCCGTGGACGCCGTGCGCGAGATTCAGGCTGCCGAGGGCTTCGAGCCGTGTTTCGGCCGGGGGCGTTTCGATATCTGCGGGCAGGATGGATGCCTTTTCCGGGCTGATTGCATGAAGCTCAAACGGGTGGAGGCCCCATGCCGCATCACCTATGTCGGCCACCCGGGTCGTGCGGAACGGGACGCGGACAGTGGCGTTGCGTCCTGCCTTCGGGCACAGGACGCGCCATGAGGGCTTGGCGGGGGATGGGGGCTTTGGCTGCGACACTGCTGTTGTGCGTCGCCTTTTTCCCGACTGGCGTCCAGGCCCAGACAATCTATGGCTTCGAGGACGGACTGGGCATGCTGCACACCAGCACCCGGCGTGTGGACGCCCGGTACAAGGAGCTGTGCACCCTGCGCCCCGGCCAGAAAAAACCGGACCATGCCGCGTTGGTCTCGGCCTTGCGTGAGAAAAACGCCATTTTGGACACGATTCCCCCAGGCGTGGGCGACCTCGTGGCCGGGCTGGACGTGGGCGGCGCGGCCATCCTGCAGGCGGCCGAAGGCTTCCTTGGAGCGCCCTATCTGTTTGGTGGCGACACTCCGACCGGGGTGGACTGCTCGGGCCTGACCAAGGCCGTCTATCAGCGCCTGGGGGCCACGCTGCCACGGCACAGCGCCCATCAGGCCGCCATGGGGGCAGCCGTGGATCGGAACATGCTCTTGCCCGGGGATCTGCTTTTTTTCTCCACGGATCGCACGGCGGGCATCAACCATGTGGGGATTTTTCTCGGTGGCGGGCGCATGCTGCATTCTTCGTCCCGATCCGCCGGGGTCCGGGTGGAACGCATGGACACGCCGGACTATATGCGCTGGTACGTGACCGCCCGGCGCATTGCGGCCCCGCCCTCGGCTCCGGCCGAAGCCGGGCTGAATGCCTCCGCAGGTTCGCGCCGGGTCAGCGCGGCCATGGAACCGAAGGTCTCGAAAGCCAACCTCTAACACCCCTCTTTGGTATGAAAAAACATCCCTGTCTCGTTGTGTTCCCGGTGTCCGGCCTTTTTCCCGGGGGCGTTGCGCCCCGCAGCATGCCTCGCCGGGCCTGGGTGGCCGCATGAGCGCGGGGGCCGACAGGGCGTCGCAGGTCGTGGTCGATGCCTCGCTGTGCGTGGGCTGCGGCCTGTGCGTGCGATCCTGCCCCACCAAGACCCTGGCCCTGGAGGCCAAAAAGGCCATGGTCACGGACCAGGCCTGCCTGACCTGCGGCCACTGCCAGGCGGTCTGTCCCGAGGGGGCGGTGGCCGTGACCGGCCTGGACCCTTTTGCCGGGGATTTCGCCGCCATTGCGACCTCGACGGACTGGCTGGCCCCGGGGCAGGCCGATCCGGGGCGGTTGATCCGGCTTATGCGGTCGCGGCGCTCCGTGCGCAACTATCTGGAGCGGCCCGTACCCCAGGAGGTGCTCCTGGATCTGGTGCGGGCCGGAATCAGCGCCCCCTCTGGGCACAACAGCCAGAAATGGGCCTTCACCCTTTTGCCCGACCGCCCGGCCGTGACCTTTCTGGGCGCCGCCCTGGCCCGGTTTTTTCGAAAGCTCAACGCCCTGGCCGAAAATCCCCTGTTGCGGTTGTCCATGCGCCTGGTGGGCCGATCCGACCTGGACGACTATTATCGGGAACATTACGCCTCGGTGAAAAAGGCGCTGGCCGTGTGGGACCGCGACGGCACGGACAGGCTTTTCCATGGCGCCCCGGCGGCCATCGTGGTCACCTCCCGGCCCGGGGCCAGTTGTCCGGCCGAGGACGCCCTGCTGGCCAGCCAGAACATGCTGCTGGCGGCCCATGCCATGGGGCTTGGAACCTGTTTGATCGGCTATGCCGTGGCGGCCATGCAGCACGATAAAAAAATTCAGGAAAGCCTGGGCATTGACCGGGGGGAGACGGTTTACGCGGTCGTCGCCCTGGGCTATTCCACCGAGCGATACCAGAGGGTCGCCGGCAGGCTTCGTCCCCCGGTGCGGGTTTTTCATACCCCGCAGGGATGGAGGGGGCCGGGTGCGGCGGGACAGGATCTCGAAAACGAGGGAACGAGGGAACCATGAAACGGGGTGCGCGGCGGTGGGTCGTGGTCATCTTGCTGGGGTCGATGTTTGCCTTGATGGGCGGGCAGGCCAACGCCGTGGAGGTGTCGACCGACCCGGCGGCATCCCCGCCGGATGGGGCAAAGGCCCTGGCGGCCTCGCCCGTGCGCCACGAGGCGGTGCGGCTCCAGGGCCTTTGCCTGCTGGCCGGACCCGATGCCGGGGCCGCCACGAAAAAGGTGCTCCGGGCCGGTGAAGTGGTCCGGGTGGTGGCCACGGACGGGGCCTGGGCGGAGATCGAGGCCCGGGGCGGCGTGCGCGGTTTCGTCATGGGCGGCTACCTTACGGGATTTTCCCAGGAGGTTCCGGCCCCTTACCGGGATCGCCTGATCCATGTGGCGCGGCGTCCGGGAGGCGGCGACGCCGTGGGGTCGCTTGTGGACGCCCGGGCGGAGCCCGCATCGGGCGGGCAGGCTGGCCCGCCCCCCGTCTCCAGTCGTGATGGGCAGGGGGACGTCGCGATGGCGCAACCGGCCGCACCGTCCGTACAGGCCAATGTCGCAACGGGCGTTCCGGTCCCGGCGGGTTCTGCCCCCTCCGGGACTGCCGCCGCCACGGGG